>DASPVY010000343.1:0-7383 GCA_035622115.1 Candidatus Acidiferrales bacterium | reverse complement strand
CTGTTCGTGCGGGGAACGCTGATCGTCACGTCCACAAAATGACGCTGCCCGGCGCGCCGAACCCGAACGCGTTCCGTGCTCAGAACGCCTTCCAGGCTGCTGACGGCGTGCTCGATTTCTTCCCGCAGGCCGGAAGGTGCGACGTCCAGCAGCGCATCAAGCGTGCGTTTCCCAAGCCTTCCGCCGATCCACAAAATTACGCCCGCCACACCCAGAGCGGCGATCGCGTCGGTGTAAGCCAGCCACGCGACGTGAATTTTCATTCCAACCCAGGCCGCGGAGATGCCCACGATCACGACGAACGTGCTCCACACATCCGTCGAAAAATGCAGCGCATCGGCTTCGAGCGCCTCGCTCGGATATTTTTGCGCCACGCGATTCAGAGTGTGCGAACGCGCCAGATCAATTCCCATCGCCAGCGCCAGGATCAAAATCGCCGTCAGGCTCGGACGGATGTGAACTTGATGAAATAGCAGGCGCTGGATGGCCTCCCAGATGATGTAAAGAGCCGTAAGCAGCAGCAATCCCGTCTCGACAAATGCGGAAAAACTCTCCACTTTGCCGTGGCCGTAGAGATGCTCGGCGTCAGCCGGCAAGTCCGCCACTCGCACGGAAAGATATGTAATGACGGCCGCGACGAGGTCGAGCACCGAGTGGAGCATCTCGGAAATAATTCCCAGGCTGCCCGTGGCGATCGAAAGAAATAGCTTGAGCGCAACCAGCACCACCGCCGACCCCACCGATTTCAGGGCGGCGCTCTTCTTCTCTCGACCCGCGTCTTCGTTCTGCATCTTCACGGATTGTTGGCTGATTATACGATGGGCGGCCTCGTAACCGGGGAAAGCTGCGAATACCGGTAACCATCGCGCAAGGGGGGAACGTCCTTAAAGGCATGGATTCGACAATTGCTGGGTTAGACTGATTTCCAGACGAATGTCATCGGCTGATCCACGATCGAATCCGGCGGCGGATGCCCCGCGCGCGAGTTTGAGCAGAAAGACGCGCGGCTCGGGAAACGCGCTGCTCCTCATGCTGGCCATCGTGATTGGTCTGGGCGTCGATGCGCGGTTGATCGAGCCGTACCGCCTCGAAGTCACGCACCACGATCTCGCCGGCGGCGTCAAGTCGCCGATCAAAATCGCACAAGTCAGCGATTTCCACACCTCGGGCATCGGACGGCGCGAACGGAACGTATTCGAGGTTCTCAACGAGGAAAAACCGGATTTGATCGCGGTCACCGGCGACTCGCTCGGCGAGTGGGGCGGATCGTACGCGAAGGTGCAAGTTGTTTTAGAGCAACTGCACGCCCCGCTCGGCGTCTGGGTGGTGCGCGGGAATTTCGAGAATTGGAAACTGCCTCCGCACGAACGCACGTTTTACGCCAATTCTGGCGTGCATCTATTGGTGAATTCCGGAGCGTTGGTCCGCGACGATATTTGGCTTGCCGGGCTGGACGATCCCTCGTCCGGCCATCCGAATCCCGATGCCGCGCTTACCGGCGCGCCCCCCGGCGCATACAAGATCCTGTTGTTTCATGCGCCGAATTATTTTGGCCAGGTCGCCGGGCGCGAAGATCTCTGCCTCACAGGTCACACCCACGGGGGACAAGTGCGTGTTCCATTCCTGCCGCCGCTGTGGATGCCCAAAGGCTGCTGGCCCTACGTGGAAGGATGGTATGAGGCCGCTGGAACGAAGATGTACGTCAATCGCGGGATTGGGATGTCAATACTTCCGATTCGTTTCGACTGCAGGCCCGAAGTCGCGATCTTTACGATTCACCCGTAATCAAAGCATCCACCGGGATCCTACGGCGCGATGAAGCCGCTCGCCGCGAGGCGCTTCTACTGCAGCGGCGGCGCGGCCACCAGCGGCAAACGCCGCGGCTCTCCGTGGAACCCCCGGACCTCGCCGTCCTCCAGCACGAGGGATGGCGCCACAATCGAGCTTGGAATTCCATCCTGGGCCGAACCGAACGCGCCGAGCGCCGTTCCGGCGAATCCCTGCCCCGGGTTTTGAAGATAATTGAACACGCTGAGATCGTTGCCGATACCGGCGATATTCCGGAGCGAACGCAGAGTCAGGCCGAGCAGCAAGCCGCCGCGCACCAGCTCTTCGCGTCCATCGGCGACGTAAACGCGATAAAGCAGCAACGGCAAGCGCATGCCGCTCCCGATTCCCGCCGCCAGGCCGCCAATCGCCTCGTTGAAATCCTCGGCCCGAACGGAAGAGAGCGCGGGATTATCCATCCGCCGCACTTCAATGCACCACTCGTGCCCATCATCCTTGCACATCTGCAGGAACTGCTTTTTCAGATCGGCGGGGCTCGCGCCGGACTTGGATTGAAACGTCAAATTGCTCGAGAGGGGTCTCGGACCTGAAAGCAGCGCCGACCGGGCGTGTCCGTTCGACTGCGTAAATTCCGGGCCCGGCCGCCGCGACATCAGAAGATTTTTCAGAATGCCGTCCTCGACAATCGGAACGCGCTGCGCCCGCACTCCTTCGTCATCCACTCCGTAGCCCCCGATGAGTGGCTGGCCATTGAACGCCGTCGCAGCAGGGTCGTCCGTGAGTGTCACGCTTTGAGGCAGCACCCGGTTGCTGACCCGGCCTGTCCACTCGCTGCGCCCGCCCAGGCCCTCCATAATTTCGTCGAATCTTGGAAGCATCGAAAGCGGCTGGCGCGCGCCGGAGATAGACGCCGGCAGCGTTTGCGCCAGGAGCGATGCCGCTGCCGGCGCGTCAAAAAGGATCGGTCCGGTGAAATCCGGCACCAGCGGGCTCGAGCGCAACGCCACTACATCCGAAGCTGCGTTTTGAAGCTCCTTGCCGGCTTCCGTCGGCGCCGGAAGGTCGGCAGGCCGCGCGACATACTTCGAATAATAATTTTGCACCTGCATTCCGTCATCGGCCAGCGCGTCCATCGCGCCTTCAATCCCTGCAAAGCTGCGCGAGATCCGGATTTCGGTGCCTTCGCTTGTGAGCAGGTAATACGTCGTGTAAATCAGGTAGTACGTGACGCGCGAGTCCTTCAAATCGGAAACCCCGCGGATCGAGCGAGACGCCTCGCGCGCCTCTTCTTCCCAATTCCGCGAAGTCCAATCCGGTTCCAGACGCGGTTCCACCTGCACCACCGGTTGGACCTGCGAAAAATCGTCGATTTCGGGCGGCTTGGTCAGGCTGCGCAGAAACGCGCGCTTCAGCGACATCTCGGTCAGCGCTTCCTTGTAGGCTTGGTCGGTCGAGAGCCACAAATCCTGGCGAAGTGAGTTGTAGTCGCGATCGATTCCCACCTGGCCTGCTGAGCTGAGAAATCCGCGGAAGCCGTCTTCGCTGACGAAATTCGAGCTATCGAGATGATAGTCGCCCACTCGCGCGCCGATGAGCATGAAGCGGTTGCGCGTGGTTGTCGAAGAGAGAAGCGCCCCTGCGGAAGCCGTGACTTCGCGAATGTCGAGGTCCAGAAGCTGATACTGAATGTAAAAGGGTTTATCCACGCCGGGAATTTGCAGGCGCGCGACGGAGCGAGCCATTTCGTCGCGCATGGCGTGCAAGGTCTGGTCGTTATCCTGGACCGCTTGGATCGCCGGAACTGCCGCCGGGGATTTTGGCCCTGCGGGAACTTTTCCGGCGAACGCATTCGAACTCAACAATGCGGCGCCGACAAGTCCGGCAAAGAGAAAACGCGCTGCACGATTCATTGTCCCGCTCCCTGTTTCTTCGCTTCGGGATCATGAGCCGGCGGCGGCAAAATCGGCGGCTTATCCGTCGAAGTTTCCTTCTTCTGCACTTCGAGTTCGGAGATGAGGATCGCAGGCGCCGCGGCGGCGACGGGCACCGAGCCCGATTCCGCGCCGCAGTAGCCGTTGAAGACTTCCTGCGTGTCGCCGGTCGCCACGATCTTGGTCAGCGAAATCAGCGGCGTTCCCACAATGTCCACGCCGCGCACCAGTTCGTCCGGTTTTCCATCGGGGAAAACTTTGTAGACGACCAGCGGCAGCACCTGGAACGCCTGCGGCTGGCCGCGGCCCGTGAACGTAAAGCCGCCCGCAATATCGTCAATCAGCAGGCCGTAGGGTTTTTTCTGTTGCTCGATCAGCTCGATGAGTTTTTTGCGCAATTCGGCGTTGGTGACCGTGCGCGTGCTGCTCACAATCGTATTGCCCATGCGCGCAATCGGCTGATAGCCGAGCTGGCGGCGGCCGTGACCGTTCGATTGCGGCACATCCACCAGCGGCGAGCGGCCCATCAGGAACGTTTTGAGAACGCCGTGGTCCACCAAATGGACATCTTGAGACGGCACGCCTTCATCGTCGTAGGGATAATAGCCGAGCAGCATCTGGCCGTTCAGTCGCGCCTCGGTTGGATCGTCTTTCACCGAAATGAATTCCGGCAGAATCTGCTCGCCGATTTTTTTCGTGAACGTTTGCCCTTCGTTGATGTCTTTCTGGCGGAATCCCTCGAGGCGATGGCCCAGCACTTCATGGAAAAACACGGCGGTGGCGCGGCCCGTAAGAAGCGCAGGCCCCGCATAGGGATCCACCAGAGGCGCGCGATCCAACGCCTCGACTTCCTGAATCATCGTATGGATGCGCTCGAAAACTTCCTTGTCGGCGGGCGCTTCCTTCGGATCGAGCCAGTCGAAATTCGCGAAGCGGTCGATGTCCATGCCATCCGGCGCCTTGCTCTGCGCGAACAGCTCCAGCCGGTAGTGAATCTGCCCGAACGCCAGCTTCGTCCCTTCGCTATTCACGTAATACTGATTCGTCGCCAGCGCGGTAAAGGTGACGATGGAATTCAGCACGGCGGGCGACGTGCTGAACTGCGCGGTGTACTTCCGCACCCGTTCTTCCCAGGGCGTCCGGTCCACGTGGATTTCCGTCCGCGGGCCGATGTAGCTGTGCGGCTCTTCGTGCGAAAAATCGGGCGCATTGCCTTCGGCCGTCTGCACGGTGACTTCCTGGCCTGTCTGCACTTTTATGAGCGCTTCGGCGGCCGCTCGATACTGCCGGTCCGACTCGCTCCAGATCTCCCGGCGGAGAAGCGCGGTGTCGTCGTCCAGCGTCGCGCTCGCGCCCGGGCTCGTCCAGTTCGGCGGGCGATCCCCGATTCGGTGCGTGTTGTCGAGTTGGTAGGTGCCGACGCGCGTCTGCACTTCAAGCCAGCGGCCGTGATTCTGATCGCTCGCGAGCAGCGCGCCATTTGAGCCGGTGACGGTAGCCACCTCGCGATCGGAAACTGTGACGGCGAGGAAATAGGAGGCCGGATCGGCCTTGCTCAGGCCGGTCACCGAACGATCCAGTTCAGCTTGCATCGCTTCCAGCACTGGCGGCACGGGCGCAGGCGTGCTTCGCACAGTGCCGCCGAGGCAAGCTACCCCCGCGAGCGCGGCGACTGCAATTACAGTTTTGTTTTTATAAGGTCTGCGGCTATCAGTGCTCATTGTTTCCTTTGGTCGAATCTTTAAGTCTAAGCTACTCGCGACAATTCCCCAAATTGCCGCCCCTCACGCGTGGCGTCTTAATTTGACGACCCTACGTGTGGAGTCCGTCGTCCGCGGCCTTTCATCATGTGGGGTCCGTCGTTGTGTGGGGTCCGTCGTCATGTTGCGTATCGTTGTTTCGCGTGCCTCTGTTGACCGCATCGATTTAATCTGCCGCGTTTATTGAGACGGACCATTTTCGGTGTTGCCCGCGGTGGTTTTCACCGCGGTGTTTATTCGATTTATCTTCACTTCCGCGATTTTCCCACGTCAAACTGCACCCCAAACGCCAGATGCACGTCCACGACGCTCGTGGCATGCTCTCGCGAAAAAATATCGCCGAGTCCCCCCTCCAATGGCGCAATTGGCTTGCAGTTCGGCGTTGATTGCCCTCGCGCCTGCGTCCCAACGCAAAGCCCGAGAATCAGCACAAACACAATTCTGCGCATGGCGTTTCCGGCGTGGCTCTCCTTGGCTTTTTGCCGCTTTATTGCTGGCTCGGCGCCGGTTCGGGGGCGGACGCGGGTTTCGCAAACATTTTCGGATCGGGGTTCGTGTTCAATTTCACGCTGTCGACCTTGGTGTCCGAAAATTTTGAGCCATCGCGAAAAATAACGGAGTGATGCGGATATTGCAGCCCGCCTTCGGCGCGGTAATCGCTCCAGCGTTGATCCGTTTGGGCGGGGCCTTGCGGCGTGATGGACCTGAAATGCGCGGCCGCAAGGAGATGAGTTGAAGGGTCAAAATAGAGCTTCACGGGGCCATTCGTTGCGTTCCACTGCACCGCCTCCATCTTCTTTCCGTCGAGATCCTCGTCGTCAAGATATTGGACGGAAATGCCTCCGGCGAGCGCGTCTCGATAAAGTCCCCAGGCGCCCGCGAGAGCGATCCCGCGATCAATCTCGCCCTTGTATTCGGGCGGCAGATCCAAAACACCCTGCGGCGCAAGGACCCAACCGGACGTGCCGTCGAATCCCTGCGAGATGTCGGCGATGGGCAGATGGGCATCCGAGCGAAGCTGGTTTGGATACACGATGGTCAACTTGAGCGTGATATCCATCATGCCGCCCGGCGTATCAGCCTGTCCGCTGCTGGCAATCTCCACGCTCTTCAAGTTGCTGAGCGCTTCGCCGCCCGCGGCGCGCGCGCCCGCGAGAACGATGGCCTTTCCCTTCTCGGTCGATTCAGGCGTCGCGGCTGGCGCTGGCGCCGGCGGAGCGTCAGATTGCGGCGCGGATGCCGGCGGCGTCATGTCGTGGCTGGGCGGAGAAACGTGGGGCTGCACCTGCGCGGCAGCCGGCAGCGCAAAACCTATGATTGCCCACGAGCAAAAGGCTATGTTTCGAAGTATTTGCATGGCACTGACCTCCGCTGTCCCTCCGCGCTCGGTTATTGACGCGCAAGAGTTTAGACCCGCGAGCCTCCCAAAGGGATGCATTCGCCCGATTGACGCCGGCCCCGGATGCGTTTACCATGCCGCCAACAGGGAGCCCTGCATGTTACGCCACCGCACCGCACAGCTCGATTCCGTTCAGCTTCACTATGCTGCCGAAGGCGCGGAGGATGGCGATCTGATTCTGTTTCTCCACGGCTTCCCCGAATTCTGGTATCAGTGGAAAAAGCAGCTTGCTGGATTCGGTCGAGCCCACTTGGCCGTCGCGCCTGACCTCCGTGGGTACAATCTTTCCTCGAAGCCGCCCAGCGTCGAGGATTACTCGCTGCCCCATCTGGTCGAAGACGTCCGCGGCCTAGCCGCTCATTTCGGCTGCGGCGGCGAGAATAAGTTTACGCTTGTCGGGCACGATTGGGGCGGCGTAATCGCCTGGGCTTTTGCGCTCGCTCATCCGGACTGGCTCTCGCGGCTGATCATCATCAATGCGCCGCACCCGGCCGCCTTCCAGCGC
>DASPVY010000342.1:0-6543 GCA_035622115.1 Candidatus Acidiferrales bacterium | reverse complement strand
GTCTATCGCCGCGGGTACGACAACTGGTGCCCGGGCAACAGCTTCACAGATTTCATCGTTGCCGACTGGACGATTCGGAATCAGCCGGGCTACAAGCCGAAGTACAACATTCTCACGTTTTACACGCCGATGGATGAGAAGGACCGCAAGAAGCTGCTCACGATCGAAGGTTGCCAAAAAATCGCCGCCAACGTACTCGAGGACTTCAAGAAGTTGCTTCCCGAGTTCAACGTCGACCCGGTTGAAATTCACATGTTCCGACGCGGCCACCCCATGTTCATGGCTACGCCCGGCAACTTCACGAAAACGATTCCCGCTGCCCGAAAGCCTCTCGATCGCGTGTTTTTTGCCAACGCGGATTCCGAGGGACCCGAGTCGCTTGCTATGGGTGGAGTTGCCGCGGCAAAGAAGGGCGCCGATTGGGTCGTAAAGCGCCTCGCGGGCGCGTCGACCTTGCGCGCGACCGCAGCCATCGGATGGGCTGTTTAGTCGAAACGCAGCGACTGCGCTCGACGGTTGATTTCCACAAGTAACGCCTCGCGCCGGACTTCATTGCCGCCGGGCGCCCGGCAGACTTCCTCGTAATCTCGCATCAATTCGGCGTCGGCCGCCTCGCGCAAGGAATCTGCGGTGGTGGCCGTGTCCACGCGCACAAGGTAATTTCGCTTCGCGCGCTCGGCGCCGTCTTTCGCCTCCGCGGTCACCGCCTGCAGCAGGGCCTTGCACTCGCTGCAAGCGCCTTCGGGCGAACACACGGCGCAACTATCTACGTGCGCCCAGAAGCGGCTTAATGCCGTCATTGACCTGCGTCCGAAGATCATAAAAACTTGGTCAGTCCTCCGGGGCCGCTAATGCGTAACGGCCAAATTTCGAACCGCGGCACCGAATGACGCATTCGCGCCGATCGTCTGCGGCAACCACCAAGCTCGCCGCAACAAGCCGTTCTCGCTGTGCCGCATCTTCAGGCCAATCAAATCCAGGATCAGCGGTACCACTTCCACAGCCGCGTACATCGCGGGAGTGCCAGCAGCCGGCCGCAGTAACGGGTCGAGCTCGGTGTGGCCCGCTCCAACGGCACGATTCGTCGTCCAGGCGTCGAGCGTCGCCGCGCTCGACTGCAAAATCGCCAGCATCAGCCAACGTTGACCGGGATGCAGCGCAAATAATCGGTGCTCGGGCAGCGGCGCAAGCTTCGCAAACGGCGTGGGAATGTGAACCGCCGAGAGAATTCTCGAAGTCTCGTCTGGAAGCAACGGATCTTCTCTTGCCGAGTTCAGCCGGTTGTCGTCGCCCGGAGCGAACAAACGAATGCCGTCTTGGTCAATTCGGGATGTCGCTGGCACAGGATTGACGACGGCAAGCGTCGGTTGAAACGCAATTAGGGGCGTTCTGTCGTCCATAAGGCTTGCGGCATAGAACGCTGTCGCGGCTCTATCGACGATTGCCCTGGCGGTCGTCGCCGGAACGGCCGACGCTTGTAAGAGCAGCACCACCGACGCCAACAGCATAGACCTCCACCCCAGGTCCGAGAGGGCTTCAGCAGTCGGTGAGTCGCACGAGAGTGGCCAGATTGGCACATGTGTGTCAGCCCGCCACTGCGCTGCAAATACAGGACTTAGCGGGGCGGAGCAAAAGCTCGATAGAGTAAGTTCCACGATTCTGCAGATGATTTGTGAAAATTAATTCCTGACTTGCGAATGGTTTCGGTTGATCGAACTTCGTTGATTGAACTCCGAAGACCGGCGTCGTGCGAAGATTCTAGTCAGCGGGGGCAGCGGCCAGCAGCGCTCTCAGGCTTTCGCGCGCGGCGGATATGGTCCTCTCGATGTCTGCATCAGCATGCGCGGACGAAACGAACAGGGCCTCGAATTGCGATGGCGGCAGAAAAATCCCGCGCTCGAGCATCGCATTGAAGAACGCCGCGAACCGTTTGGTCTCCGCCTTTTTGGCGTCATCGTAGTCCCTTATCGCCCCACCAAGAAAAAACACGGTGACCAACGACCCTGCGGCGCTCACTCGAGCCGCCACGCCAATTTCGTCCACCGCCGTGGCGATTCCCTCGGCCAGGCGCGTCGCCTTACGGTTTAAGTCGCTGTAAAAGCCCTGTGCCCGCAATTGCGGCAGCGTGGCCAGGCCCGCGCGCATCGCCAGCGGATTGCCCGAAAGCGTCCCCGCCTGATACACCGGCCCGAGCGGCGCCACCATCTGCATGATGTCTCTCCGCCCACCATATGCCGCCACCGGGAGGCCCCCGCCAATGATTTTGCCGAGCGTCGTCAAATCCGGCCGAATTCGGTAAGTTTCCTGCGCGCCGCCTCGCGCGATGCGAAATCCGGTGATGACTTCGTCGAAAATCAGCAGCGCGCCATCCTTGCGCGTCAGCTCGTGCAATCCTTCGAGGAATCCCGGAACTGGCGGCACTACTCCCATATTCGCCGCGATGGGCTCGACGATAATGGCGGCAATTTCGCCAGGGTGTGCGCTGAACACTTTTTCCACGGCCGCTAGATCGTTGTACGGCACGTTGATCGTCAGCCGCACGAACGCATCCGGCACGCCCGGGCTCGCCGATATTCCAAATGTCGCGAGGCCCGAGCCCGCCTGCGATAGCAATCCATCCGAGTGTCCGTGATAACAGCCGTCGAACTTCACCAGCAGGTCCCGTTTCGTAAATCCGCGCGCGAGGCGAATCGCCGACATCGTCGCTTCCGTGCCCGAGCTCACAAAGCGGAGCATCTCGATCGCTGGCATCGCCTCCACAATCTGCTCGGCGAGTTGGCTCTCCAGCACGGATGTCATTCCGTAACTCGTTCCGAGAGCCGCTTGCTCCTGTATCGCTTTCGTCACCGCTGGATTCGCATGTCCCAGAATCATCGCTCCCCAGGAACACACGTAATCGAGATACTCATTTCCATCAACGTCGTAGAGCCGCGCGCCCTCCGCGCGCTCGATTACCAGCGGTGTGCCTCCGACCGCGCGGAATGCACGCACAGGGCTATCGACGCCGCCGACCAGGATTTTTTCGCCGCGACGGAAAATTTGCTCCGTCCGCGATCTCGGCTTTAACTTCATTCCGTCCACTCTCCTCAACAGGCTTTGAGCCAGCGCGCCGCGTCTTTCGCGTGGTACGTCAGCGTAAACCCCGCTCCCGCACGCTGAATCGAAGTCAAAATCTCCAGCACCACGCGCTTCTCGTCAATCCATCCATTCCGCGCCGCCGCTTTCACCATCGAGTATTCGCCGCTCACGTTGTAGGCGCCCACCGGCACATCAAACACCTCCCGCACGCGTTGAACTACATCGAGATACGGCAGGGCCGGCTTCACCATGATTAGGTCCGCGCCCTCTTCAAGATCCAGCGCCACCTCGTGCTGCGCCTCTCGCGCATTGGCCGGATCCATCTGGTAGCTGCGCCGGTCGCCGAACTGTGGCGCGGCGCCGGCCGCCTCGCGAAATGGCCCGTAGAAAGCCGAGCAATATTTGGCCGCGTACGAAAGGATCGCGACATCGGCGAAACCGTTTTCGTCGAGCTTCCGCCGGATCGCCGCCACACGCCCATCCATCATGTCGGATGGCGCCACAATGTCCGCGCCCGCTCGCGCGTGTGAGAGCGCCTCCGCAGCCAGGATCTCGAGCGTCGCGTCGTTCAGAATTTCTCCATCTTTCACAATTCCGCAATGTCCGTGGCTCGTGTATTCGCAGAGGCAAACATCCGTAACCACGGTCACGCCCAGCTTCGCTTTACGAATCGCTTCAATCGCGCGCTGCACCGGCCCGTTCGCCGCAGCCGATTCCGAGCCTTTCTCGTCCTTATGTTCTGGCAATCCAAACAGAATCACTGCGGCAATCCCGAGTTGCTCCACCTCGCGGCATTCTTCGAGCAATTTGTCCACCGATTGCTGGAAAATTCCCGGCATCGAATTCACTTCCGTTCGCACGTTCGTCCCGGGACATACGAACATCGGATAAATCAGGCCCCGCGAAGTCAGCCGCGTCTCACGCGCCAACTCGCGCAGCCGCTCCGTTCTCCGCAGCCGGCGTGGCCGGTGGACTGGAAAGCTCATGAGCTCTTCACTCCCGAAGACTCTTCCTCGAAATAAACCGCGATCGCCTCGGCCAAGCCGCGCGACGTCGCTTCCTTCGCCTCGATCGCCACGCGATAGCCATCTTCCTGCACCGCTCGAGCTGTCGTCGGCCCGATCGCCGCGATTTTGGCCGACTCCGAAATGCGTCGCAGCGTTTCTGTTCCAATCAGCTCGGTGAAATTGCGAAATGCCGAAGGGCTCGCGAAAGTAATTATGTCCACCTCCGCATCGCGGATTCGGCGAAGAGTTCTTCCCGCCGGGTCTTCCGGCTCTTCACTTCCGCGTATTCGCCCAACCGCCGCCGGCTCCTCCATCCCGGGCGCAACGGTTCGGTACGCCACCGCTTCAATCACCTGCCCTGCAAACTCGCTCAGCATCCGCGGCAATTCATCCGTCGCTAGATCGCTTCGCGGCAGCAAAACTCGCTTTCCGGAAAGCTTTTCTCGCAATTCATTCGCCAGCGATTCGCCTCGATGCTTCTTGGCGACGTATCCGGCCGCAAAACCTTCGGCCTCGGCCGCGCCCGCGGTGGCGGGACCAACCGCAGCGATTTGCGGCTTCGCCGGCAATTTTCCGGGTTCGAGCCCTAGCACCCGAGCACGTTTCGCAAAAAACCTCACGGCATTTTCGCTCGTAAATACGATCCAGTCGATGCGATCGAGCGCACGCAGCGCCGCGTCCAGTGTCTGTGTATCTTTCGGATCGGCGAAGCCCACGGTCGGAAGCAGCAGCACTTCCGCGCCATATCCCTCCAGATGCGCGGCGAGTTCTCCCGCTTGCTCCGGCGCCCGCGTTACCGCCACTCGCTTTCCCGCCAGAGGTCTGTTCTCACCACTCACGGCGACGTCCCTCGAGTCTCGCGTCCGGCGAGTTGCAGAATCTTGTCGGCGCCGGCGCTCAATAGCCTCCGGCTCAGTCCCAATCCAACTTCTCGCGCCCGCGATGCTGACCCGCAGGCGTCGCCGCGCACGCATTCCACGCCATCCACGCTCAGTACCGCCGCCTCAATTCGCAGCTCTCTCCCGGCAATTCGTGTCCACGTTCCCAGCGGAATCTGGCAGCCTCCCTGAAGCCCCGCGAGCAGCGCGCGCTCCGCGTCGACGCAATGCCGCGTCTCTTCATCGTCCAAGTCACGCAATAGCCCAATCGTATCGGCATCCTCCGCGCGAGTCTCGATCCCCAGCGCGCCTTGACCGACCGCCGGAAGCATGACCTCCGGCTCTAGCACTTGCGTAACTCTCGCCGCGAGGCCCAACCGATCGAGTCCCGCTTTTGCAAGCACGATCGCGTCGAATTCGCCCTCGTCGAGCTTTCGCACTCGCGTGTCCACGTTTCCGCGTAAATCTCTCACGTCAAGATCGCGCCGCCAATACCGCAGCTGCGCTTGCCGCCGCAAGCTGCTGGTCCCCACTCGCGCGCCGGGCCTCAATTTCTCTAGAGTTTCCCCCGCTCGACTGATGATGCAATCGCGCGCATCAGTGCGCTTGGTGATCGCGCTGATTTGCAAGCCTGCCGGCAACTCCGTCGGCACATCCTTCATGCTGTGGACCGCAAGATCCACGCGGCCATCGAGTAGCGCATCTTCCAGTTCCTTTATGAATACGCCCTTCAGGCCCATCTCGCCGATAGCCGCGTCCTCCAATCGGTCGCCCGAGGTCTTGATAATGACAATTTCCGATTTCAATCCGAATTGAGCTTCGAATTGTTCGCGGACGAAATTCGCCTGCCACAAAGCCAGCGCGCTTCCGCGCGTCCCGATGCGCGGCGCCTTCACTTATCCTCGCCGTCGAGTCCAAACAGCTCGCGTAACGCTTCGATTCCCGCGAGCCGGCGCCGCAATTCCCGCGTGCGCCGCAGGTGGGCGTTGGGTGTCTGCACCACGCGTTCGATCAATTCTTCCGTGAGCCGCAGGATCCGCTCGCGATCCTCCTGCGGCAATTTGGAAATCTCATCCGAGCGTTCTTCAAGGAGTGCCGCTCGCTCCTTCAGCAGCCTATTCCGCAGCTTGACCGTCATCGAAAGCGCTTCCACGCTGCTGCACCACGCTTCGAACTTTCCGATATGCTCCGTGATGATGGCTTCCGCCCGAGGCACTTCCGCTTCCCGCGCCTTCCGATTTTGCTCCACGATTTCGCCGAGATTGTCGATGTCGTAGAGATAGAGGTTGTATAAGTTCGCCGCATCCGGCTCCACGTTTCGTGGAACCCCCAAATCCACCACTAAAAGCGCGCGCCCTCCGCGCGCTCGGTGCGCCCGCTCGAGCATCGCTCGCGTGATAATGCCTTCCGAGCTCACCGAGGTCACAATTATGTCTGCCGGCGCCAGCGCGCTCTCGAGCGTCTCCCATCCCGCCGACTCCCCGCCGACCTTTCGCGCCAGCTCTTCGGCGCGTTCGAGCGACCGATTAACCACCACCAGCCGTCCAATTCCCCGATTCTGCAAGTGCTCAACCACCTGT
>DASPVY010000341.1:0-4545 GCA_035622115.1 Candidatus Acidiferrales bacterium | reverse complement strand
AGATGAGGGTGATTGCGAAGTGGAATCATTGGCGGGGCGCGACGGGTACGCGCGACGAGCCGCCAGCCTAATTGGTTTGGCGCTGCGGTGTCAATGCAGTCGATGCCTGACGTTCAGTTTGATCCCAGAACTTCAGTTGATTATTAGTGTGTTGTTGCCGCCGGAGAATTAGCGGACTTCGGTGGTGGGGATGGACACGCAGTTGCGCCCGCGCCGCTTTGCGGAATACAACGCCACGTCGGCCTGAACCACGAGACGCTCGAAATCGGGAACCTGACCGCGGCGGAAACTCACGACGCCGAAACTTGCGGTGACGCCGCACTCCTGCCCATGAAAAACAAATCGCTGTGATTCCACTTGCTGGCGCATGCGTTCGAGTACGAGGTTGATCCCGTCGGGCTGCGAGTGCGTAATTACCATCAGAAATTCGTCGCCGCCGATTCGTCCGCATATGTCCGACTGCCGCGTATTGGATTTCAGGATCTCGGCGAATTTCCGGATCACCACGTCGCCGGCATCATGGCCGTGCGTGTCATTAATGGTCTTGAACTTATCAAGGTCGGTCATGATCACCCAGAACGGAAACTCGTGCCGCGCGGCGGCGTTCAACTGGCGCTTCGCCCATTCCTCAACGGCCCGCCGATTCGGCAAGTCGGTGAGCGAGTCAGTGAGTGCAAGCTGTTCAAGTAGGCGATTTTTTTCCTCGATTTCGCGATGCATTTCCAGAATTCGGCGGCCGACGTCGACTCGGGCCAGCAACTCATCGGGATCGAACGGCTTGGTCAGATATTCATCGGCCCCTGCTTTCAGGCCGCGCACCACCGCAGTTTTTTCCTGAACTCCCGTCAGCACGATGATATACGTAAAGGTTTCACGAAATTCCTTGCGGATGCGCTCGCAGAATTCGATTCCGCTCAGATCCGGCATGAGCCAGTCGGTGATGATCAATCCGGGACGACGCTCTGCGAATTTCTCGATCGCTTCCTGGCCGGTTTTGGCCATGATGATCGCGTAT
This sequence comes from Candidatus Acidiferrales bacterium, assembly GCA_035622115.1. Lineage (GTDB taxonomy): Bacteria > Acidobacteriota > Terriglobia > Acidiferrales > UBA7541 > Palsa-147. The sequence continues at coordinate 3,530 of DASPVY010000341.1, read as the reverse complement.
TCATCTTTAGGTAGCGAACACTCGACAAGCTTTCGCGCTACAGGCGAATCGTCTACCACCAACACGGGGAATGGCGTCCGCGGATTTTGAGCCGGGTGCGCCGGTGCGCGCGATGGCTCGGCGGTTGGCTTCGAAACGGAGACGTCGTTTTCCGCGCCCATATCAACCTAGCTTAGCCAAGCGAGCGCGGAAATGGGCGCCGCGACATCGCGAGTGTGCCCAAAATGAACATGCTGGACGAATAGACAGGTGTGCGAGTGTACCGAATCCGGGCGCCGGGCGACTCCAGGATTGACCTAAACCATGCGTTTCTTGATACTTGTAGGCGATTTGGCACCTGTGGGCGGCCAGCATTTCTGCGCGCGTTGACTTGCACTTCAGCGCGGCCTAACATCCATCGCCACTAGTGACTCTCCAACCATGATCGGCAAGATCATTTCGCATTACCGGATCGTCGAGAAAATCGGCGCTGGCGGCATGGGCGAGGTCTATCGGGCGCATGACGAACAGCTCGATCGCGATGTGGCGCTGAAGATTCTCCCGGCAGGACTGCTCGCCGACGAATCTGCGCGCAAACAATTCCGCAAGGAAGCTCTGGCGCTCGCCAAACTGAATCATCCGAACATCGAGACGGTCTATGAATTTGGTTCCGAAGATGGCGTCGATTTCCTCGCGATGGAACTGATTCCCGGCCAATCGCTGAGCGCCAGAATCAAAGAAGGGCCGCTTGCAGAGCGCGATATCGTACGGCTCGCGATGCAGCTTGCCGACGGCCTCGCGGCTGCGCACGATCAAGGGGTCATCCATCGCGATCTGAAGCCGGGCAACTTGTTCGTCACGCCCGACGGACGCCTGAAGATTCTTGATTTCGGGCTCGCGCGGCTGATCCACCCGGAGCTTGCGAGCGATGTGACGCGCAGCATCACGGTTGAGAGCGGAACGATTTCCGGCACGGTGCCGTATATGCCGCCGGAGCAATTGCGCGGGGAGGCGACCGACGCGCGCAGCGACATATACTCGGCGGGCGCGGTCCTATACGAAATGGCGACTGGACAACGGCCGTTTCCCCAGACGCAAGGCCCGCAGTTGATGGGCGCGATCCTGCATCAAGAACCGGCGCCGGCGGCTTCGATTAACTCTCGGACATCGTCAGGACTTGATTCGCTCATACGGAAAGCACTCGACAAGACGCCGTCGCATCGCTATCAGAACGCCGGCGAGCTTCGCGTCGCGCTCGAAAGCCTCACAGCCGGCACAGGCTCGGGCGCCGCTGTGGAATCGAGCTCGGCCGCTTCCGGCGCGAAGGCTGCTCCTCATTCCGTTGCAACCAAGTGGGCGTTGGCGTTGGGAGCGGTCGGCGTGCTCGCCGTTGGCGCGATGATCGGACTCAACTTCAGCAGCCTACGCAGCCGCCTGGCCCGCTTCAGCGCCGCCCCCGTTCCTGTAGGCGTGATGGCAACCGGAATTCCCGTTCGGCCCGCGCAGATTCGCCCTGCGGTGGCCGTCCTCGGCCTCAAGAATTTATCGGGGCGGTCCGACGAAGCATGGCTTTCCACCGCTCTCACGGAGATGTTGACGACTGAAGTCGGCGCCGGCGAAAAACTTCGCACGATTCCGGGCGAAAGCGTTGCGCGGATGAAGATGAATCTTTCGCTCGCAGATGCCGACAGCTACGGCCCGGACACCCTGAGCAGAATTCGCGCGGTCATTGGAAGCGACTATGTCTTGCTCGGCTCATATCTTGCGCTCGGCAACGGTCAGGTCCGCCTCGATCTCCGCATTGAGAATACTACCACCGGCGAGCTGCTCAGCTCCATCTCCGCTCAAGGTGCCGAACTGCAAATCGCTGACTTGGCGTCGCGCGCGGGCGCGGAAATTCGCACAAAGCTCGGCGCCGGGCAGATCACTCCCGAGGACTCGCAGCTCATTCATGTTTCCATGCCCGCGGATCCGGAGGCCGCTCGGAAATATGTTGAAGCTATTAACCGCTTGCGTAACTACGATACTGCGGGTGCGAAACCGCTATTCGAGCAAGTGATCAAGTCTCAGCCGGATTTCGCGCTGGCGCATCTGGCGATGGCGCGGGTTTGGAAAAATCTGGGATACCGGGCGCGATCCAAGGCGGAATCGAAACTGGCCTTCGACCATTCCTCCAATCTATCGCGAAGCGAACGGCTTTCGATCGAGGGCGCTTATGACGAGTCGGTCGGGGACCGCGGCAAAGCCATTGAAATCTACAAATCCATCTGGAATTTTTATCCCGACGAAATTGCGCCCGGCATCTCGCTGGTCGACGCGCAAATCGCCGACGCACAATTCAAGAACGCCCAGGCCGGCATTGATGCTTTGCGCAAACTACCCGCCTCCGGCACCGAAGACATTCAGATTGATATCGTCGAGGCCCAAGTCGCTCAGGGACAGGGCGATTACAAGCGCGAGATCGAAATAACGCAACACAACCTCGAAAGAGCCCGGGGCCTTAACGCTCGCTCTCTGGAAGCCGACATGCTCTTCATGGAAGCGCGGCCCATGGAAATGCTCGGCGAACTGAAAAATGGGCAAAAGGCATGCGAGCAGGCGCGTGACATCTTTGCCGCAATCGGCGATCAAGGCGGCGTATCTCGCTCCGAAACGTGCGTTGCGAACATGCTCGCCGATCAGGGCGACAATGCATCCGCCCGCCGCATGTACGATCAAGCCCTCGCCGTGGCTCGTAAAATTGGAAACAAGCAGGGCGAGTCCAGCGACCTTCACAACATCGGCATCATCCTGCACGACCAGGGGGAATTGCTGGAGGCACGAAAAACATTGGATGCTTCGCTGGCCATCAATCGCGAAATCGACGACAAGGTGGGCATCGAGCAAGACCTGAATAGTCTCGCGAACGTGGCATCCGATCTCGGCGACATGACTGGCGCGGAAAAGCTGTATCGCGAATGTCTCGCACTGGCGAAAGACATCGGCGATCGCCCCGGCGAGGCGCTGGCCTCCAACAACCTTGCCGGAATTTTATACGGGTATGGCGATGACGCAGGCGCGCAGGCGATGTTCGAAAATGCCCAGGCGATCTACCGGCAAACGGGACAAAAGGACGGCATCGCGTTAACCGCCATCAATCTCGGCGCGGTCCGCGCAGAGCAGGGCGACCTCGCGGGAGCCAAAATCCACGTCCAGGAAGCGTTGGCGCTCTCCGCCGAGTCCGGCAACAAACAGAACACTGGAACTGCAAAGCTCGGGATGGGTCAAATTCTGCGCGAACAAGACGACCTTGCGGGCGCGCGAAAGTTTTACGATGAGTCCCTGGCGATACGCACCGCGCTCGGTGACAACACCGCCGTCGCCGAAACCGAGGCGGCGATCGCCGACTTGGAGAACGTAGAAGGCAATTTCGCCGCTGGACGCGCGTTGGCGACAAAATCCGTCGCGGAATCCCATCGCGAAAAAGCATCAGACCAGGAGGCCGGCGGGCTGGCAATTCTCGTGCGTGCTTCGCTCGGGCTGAATAAAATTTCCGAGGCGCAGAGCGCGTT
>DASPVY010000340.1:0-2869 GCA_035622115.1 Candidatus Acidiferrales bacterium | reverse complement strand
GTCATTTACATAAGCGCGAGAAAGCGACGCAGCCGATGTCATGGATTGCAGAATTTCTTCGGCCACTGCGCCGGCGACCGCGGCCATGGGCGTGATGAAGCTGCGCGCCGAAAATGTGAGCACGGCATCCGCCATGCGCCGCGCCACGCTTCCCGAAGGAAAGCGGCTGCCAGGCCGCATGGCTGAGCGCAAGAGCGGCAACTCTTCGCATAGCTCGTTGAGCACCGTGGCGAATCTTTGCGCCGCGGCATGGCGCGCTGCCGCGACTTCCTTGATCGCGCCGAATGCTTCGAGAATCAGATCGATCGGGCCGTCGTGAAAATGCATGCGCCGGCCATCCGGCAGAAAACGCACGCTCGGAGCCTCTCTCATCGCGGAGCCTTCTCGGAAGATTTCGGAGGACTGGCCGAAACGCCGCCGTTTTGCGCGGATTCACCATTGCGTCCATTCGCAAGGAGTGAACTCAGCGGGCGCACGTGATCTGTGTGGCCGCCCAGCGCGGCGTAATCTTCGAGCTTCAGCGTGAACTCGATCGGCGCGACGAGCGCGGGCGTCGGAACGTAGCCGAAACCATTCTCGGGAACGAGAGTAACATCTACCATGAACGTAATTCCGCCTCCAGGCCAAACGTACACCGGAGCGCCACCGCAAGTCACGCGGGTAAATCGATGCTTCACGGAGCGCGTGAGCTTCACGGGATTATCGGTCACTCCTGCGCGCAGCGAGCCTCCGGCGCCGCCCATGAAGAGAACGGTGGAAAGTGCGGGCTCGCAATTTTCGCGAATTCTCGCCACGGATTCTGCGAGCGTTTCGGGAAGCTGTTGTTCAATCGGGCGCAAACTCTCGTCCAACTCGTAGTAGGCAAATTGTTCCCCGGTGGTGCTCACCATCAGCAGCCGAAGATGGGGCCATGCGAGGTTGGGCTTGAACGGATCGATGATGGAGAGCGGATCGGTGATATTCGTGCCGCCCCAGCCGGCGCCCGGTTCAGCGACTTGAAAATATCGGCCGGGCGTCGAGCGTCGCCCCTTGATGCGGACGCCCGTCTCGCGGACGCCGAGAAGTTTTCCAGCCTGATGTTCGGAGAGTACGCCGGTGATGTGATCGTCGACGACAATGACTTCATCGACCTTGCCGAACCATTGCCGCGCGAACATTCCGATGGCCGCCGAGCCGCAGCCGACGCGCATGCGCTCTTCGCGCGCGCCATTCACGATCGGCGGTTTGCCTGCCTCGACAATAATCCTGGCGCCGTCATCGATCGCGAGTTCCACGGGCTTGCGATTGCAACAATCGAGCAGCGTCTCACAAGTGACCCGGCCTTCCTTCTTCGTGCCTCCGGTCAAATGCGTGACGCCGCCCAGCGAAAGCATCTGCGATCCGTACTCGCCGGTGGTGACGTGGCCGACGGGCTCTCCTTGCGCGCGCACCAGATTTCGCTCGGGGCCGAGATGGCGGTCCGTGTCAATTTTCACTTTCACGCCGCAATAGCTGAAGATACCTTCGGTGACAACGGTGACCGTGTCTACGCCGTCAATTTCAGATGAAACGATAAACGGCGCCGGCTTGTAATCCGGATACGTCGTGCCCGCGCCGATTGCGGTCACAAAAGCTTCCGAGCCCTTGACCACGCCGCCATCCCAATCGCGATCCGGGCCGAGGAAACGCACCAGCGGAGCGCCATGCGATTTGGCGCGATCGAGAACGAGTTGCGGATCGACGCGCACGAGCTGCCCTTCATGATTCGCGTAGCGATCGCACGCGCCGGTCATTCCGCGCTTGATGTAGCAGAGCACGGGACACGCGTCGCAGCGAATGATGTCTTCAGGCATTTCGACTTTCCAATTGATTCGCGGCGAGAATAGCCGCGCGCACGCGATCGGGCGTCGCAGGAATGCGGCAAATTCGAATGCCGATTGCATCGTGAATCGCATTCAGAATTGCGGGCGCCGTGGGAATGAGCGCTTGCTCGCCCACGCCTTTGGCGCCGAATGGGCCGATCGGGCACGGATCTTCGATAAGGATGGATTCAACGGGAGGAATGTCGCCCGCGGACGGAATCAGGTAATCGTGCAAATTCTCGCCTTTGCCGGGAAAGAATTCTTCCATCAGCGCGAAGCCCAGCCCTTGCGCGGCTCCGCCTTCGATTTGTCCTTCGACCAGCGTGGGATTGATGGCGCGGCCGACGTCGTGCGCGGCGGTCAGTTTGAGGACGCGAACAGTGCCGAGTTCCGTGTCGACTTCAATTTCGGCCATGTGCGCGCCGAATCCATAGACGGCGTAGGGATTGCCTTGGCCGTTTGCGTCAAGCGGGCTCGTGGGAGGATCGAACGTCGCTTCCGCCGACGCGACGTAACCGCGAGCATCGAGCGGCAAATCGCGCAGATCAATTGTGCGGCGCTCGCTGCGCTCTTCAATCTCGATCGCGCCATCGCAAAACTCAATTCGCGCGCAATCGCAGGCATTCGCAAGCCGCAAAATCGCTTTCCGCAATTCCGCGCCGGCGAGGCTCGCGGCTTTGCCCGACACGAAAGTCTGGCGAGAGGCGGACGTCTTGCCGCAATCCGGGGTCACATCCGTATCGGCTGGAAGCAGATCGAAATTGGCAAGTGGCGCACCGAGCGTCTCGGCGCAAATCTGCGTGACGACCGTTGCCGATCCCTGGCCGATATCGACGGCTCCTTGATGCAGCGCGATGCGGCCGTCGCTTTTCAGTCCCACGCGGATCGTCGAAGGATTGGGCAGCGATGTATTGCCACAGCCGTACCACATTCCGGCAACGCCGGCGCCGCGGCGAATCGAGCCGGTCGCGGCGGAATTCGCGGCCGCCGACGCAGCGCGCGCGGCAATCCATTTCGGCCGCAGCGCT
>DASPVY010000339.1:0-4259 GCA_035622115.1 Candidatus Acidiferrales bacterium | reverse complement strand
CGGAGGCGCCGCAAGGAGATTTCACGCTTTTGCTCGGCGCCGCCCGCGACGCGCTACGAGGCCACTGATTACCTCGATTTATTTCGAGCGATCGGCTTCGAGAAGCGGTGGAGCGGCTTCCGGCAGCGCACCTTGAGCCATCTGCTCGAGGGCTCCGCGCGCGCGCTGCAGCTTTTCGTCGGCCTGTTCGTAGCTCTGCCCGGCGTTGCGCAAATGCGTTCCCAGCCGTTGGTAAACCTCGGCGAATCCGTTGAGCTGTTTTTCCAGGCCGCCGAGATTCGCCAGGAGCTTTCGCGCATTTTCTTCGACGCGAATCCCGCGCAAGTTCAGTTCAATCATGCAGAGATGCGCGTAACACGTATTCGGCGAAACGGGAATTACCTTCTTCGACCGGCAGTAATCTTCGAGCCGGCCATACTTTCCGTCTTCGGTGAGCAGGATCTCGTAATACACGCCTTCCGACGGAATGAACATCAGCGCGAAATCGAGCGTGAGCTCGCCGGGCAGAATGTATTTCCCGGCAATCGAATCGGCGTGCTTGCGGACCGCCTGCGCAAACTCTTTCCGCGCCTCGTCGCCAACATCTGCAAGCCTACGGAAGGCGTCAAGCGGAAACTTCGAATCGATCGGAAGCAAGCGATCGCCGACGCGAACAATTGCGTCAACAATGTCGCCGCTGCTGAAGCGATATTGCGTGTCGAACGCGGCGCGGGGCAGCGCATCTTCGAGCATGCGCTCGAGCGTGACTTCGCCCAAAATCCCGCGCGTTTTGGCGCCGCCGAGAATGCTTTGCAGTGTCTGCGTGGCCATCGAAAGTTCCCGGCCTGCCTGCTGGACTTCGCCAATCTGCTGAGTAAGCTGCCTTAATGTGTTGGTTGACTCTTCCAGGCGCGTGGCCACGTCGCGCTGCGCTTGCATCGCGAACTGGCCGGACGACGCCACGCCGGCTTGAAGCTCCTGCCGCACCTGGCCGAGTTGCTGCGTGACCGTCTGCGTGAGCTGGCCCACGTGGGCCGTCAACGTCTGGGCCTGTGCGGCGACCGTTCCCTGCACCTCCTGGCGCAGCGCGGCCATTTGCGCTTCCGATCGCCTGCCAGCGAGCCAGGCGACGGCGACTACAGCCACAAGACCGACAACCGCAGCCAGAATTTCAGCTCCAGTCATAGTGCCACTCTAGCGCGAAACGCCAATTCGCGCGAATTCGCGCTCGCCATGAAACAAATTCGGGGAGCGGCGGCGCCGTTTTGCGCAGCCACTCCCCGAAAAAATCAATTTCGCAGGCCTACCAGTTTAGTTTCAAGGCAAATTGAAACGTGCGCGGGTCGAGTGCCGCCGTCGGTTGCCCGGCCGAACACGTCGTGAGGTTGGCCGTTGGATCGCAAAGTGGATCCACGTCGGCAGCATTGAAGCGATTGAGCATGTTGAAACCGTCCGCAATCACCTGAACGTTCCAGCGCTCGTTGATAGAAAACGTCCGCGCAATTCGCAGATCGATGTTGAAATATCCAGGCCGCGTGAAGTAATTCCGCGCGAGATCGCCCGTGCAGCCGTACGGCGGCGTGGGCACGTCCGGATAAGGTCCAAACGTAGCCCCCGTCGCATCGATGCATCGCGTCGGAACGATGAACTCGTAGCCCTTGATGTATGGCGATACCGTCGGCGCCGGAAATCCAGCCGGAACAGGAGCGTTGGCGGGAAGAACCGACGGCCGATTCGTCGAAGTGCCCAAGTCAAGGTTCGGGTCGGAACCGATCAAGACGTTGTACGGACGGCCCGACGAAATCTCCATGATCGGCGCGACCGTGAAATTCCCGAAGATTCTTGCAAACAGGTTGTCGCTCTTCTTGCCGGGAGGGCTCAGGTAAACAAGGCTTGAGATCCAACGATGGCGCTGATCAAAGTCGGAGTTGCCGCGATCGAGTTCCGGGAAGCTGTTGTCCTGCGGATTCAACAGCGTTGAAAGATCGGTCGAGTCGTCAATCGCGTGCGAGTACGTCCACCCGGTCAGGAATTCGAAATGATTCGAAAAGCGCTTGTTCACGGTTACTGTCAGCGCGTTGTAAACGGAATTTCCCGACGAAGTTTGCGGGTCTACGTCGCTCCACGGCACCTGCACAGGCACGCCTCCGGATACGAATCCTGTCGGATATCCAGCCAGTTGTGCTAGGCCCAGCAGCGTCTGGTAGCCCGCAGCCGGATTCGACGGACTCACCAGCCCCGCGAATGAAGGGTTCGGGCCAGAGCGGCGGAAGAAATTGAACACCGCGGGCGTGCCAATGTAGCCGACCGGCGTGCCTCCGCAATTCTGCCCGGTGAAACCAACTCCGAGAATTCCCGGCGCTACGTAGCCAATGCTGCCGCCGCTGGGAATGTTGTATGCGGCTCCGGTGGGCCCGCACGCCGCGTTGATCGTAGACGGGAGGGTTACGCCCAGCGGGTTGGTGCCGGGTGATTCCAGCCCGATCGCGACCGCATTATTATCGTTCGCGGTCAGCAGCGCCGGGTTGGTCACGTTGATGTTGACGGTGTGATCGAGATGCACTCCGTGCGTGTAGTTGTACCCGACGCTCAACTTCAAATTCCTCGTTAGCTCGCGTTCAATCGTGAGATTTCCTTGCTCGGCATACGCGTACTTGAAGTTGCTCTGAACGGGAATCGTAAATGGAAGCAAAGGCAGCGGAAAGCCGATGCCGCCATTCGCCGTCAGATAGCTCTGGCCGGTGAAAAGTGAGTTCGCGAACGTCGGGTTGAATCGCTGTTGCTGCGGTTCGTAGCACATCACGTTCGGCTGCAAAGCGGAAGTCGTGCAGCCGGTGATCGCTCCCGACAGCGTGCCTTGAAAAATCGAGGATGCATTCAGCGCCCCAAAGTTCGCCGGATTGTCGAGCGACGCGGTCGAGGGCGCGCCGGGTCCGGCCTCGATCAGCGACGACACCGCGCCATCAAATGCATTTGCGAGGAAGGCGAGCGCCGCCGGGGGATGATCGTAGAAAACACCGAAGCCCGCGCGAACCACGGTCCTACCGTCGCCCCACGGATCCCACGCAATTCCCAGTCGCGGCGCGATGTTATGCCCGTTGAACGGCAGCCCCTGCTGAACTCCAAATGCCTGCTCGGCCGCAGGGTTCAGCGTTCCGGGCGCAGCGGGAAATACCGGGTTCCAATCAACATCGTACCGAACACCATAATTCACGGTAATGCGGCGATTCGCTTTCCAGCTATCCTGCCAGAAAAGCCCTAGCATCTTGTCGTTCGTGGGCCGGTTCGAATTGCCGATCCCCTGGTAATACTCGGAAGGAATGCCAAGTCCATAGGCCTGCACCGCATTGAATGCCGGGAAATTGGTGGGAAAGCCGAACGACGACGCTGAGAGACTCGCGAAATCGTACACACCGCCATAGTTCAATTCGAAAATTTGCGCCGCGTTCGTTCCCACCGTCAGGTAATTCACGTCGGCGCCAAACTTCATGGTGTGGGCGCCTTTTGTCCACGTCAGGTTGTCAGTTCCTTCCCAGCGGTGCTCCACCCGATCTTCCGTTGAGAAGGGCTCGCGGCCGAAAAAGGCGAATCCCGTGATGTTGACAGCCGGATCGCTTCCGCCGGGCAGTTCCGAATAGCCGTAATGCAAGCCGCGGCGGGCGAACTGGAACCGCGCTTCGTTGAACCAGTCGTCGTGAAACGAAGTAGTGTGCTGGGCAATGATGTCGATATCGCGCGTTTGCTGTAGCGATGTTCGATTGCCTGCGTTTTGGCCGAAGTTTTGATTCTCCGCATTCACCTGAATGCCAGTGATCAACGACGGCGAAACGCTCGCGCGAACGAAGGATGTGTTCCTGCTGTCCCAGATGTGGTCCAGCTTCATAGACCAGAAGCTGGTGCCCTCTTTCGTCGGATAGTTGCCGAGAAGTGAAACGAGCCCTTGGAACGATGCCGGCAGTGCCACGGCTGAACCGATGAGAGCCGGGTCTTCCGGAAATCCGTTCAGCGACGGCGGCAGCAATCCTGTGTTTCCGAGAAGCGCCACCGCCGATGCTCCCCCGCTCAATTGCGCGGCTTCGGCGAGGCCCGCTACGGCAGGACTCCCGCTCGCGCATCCCCCCTCTGCCGCGATCGCGGCGGGGTAGAACGTCGCCTGGCCCGTCGGGCCGCCTGTCAACAGCAGGGCGGGTGCCGCGGAACAAACGCTGGCTCCGGGAACGGGGACGAGGCCGAAGTTGTCGGTGCCGATATTGGTGAAGCCGGTGGCCTCGGAGCGAATC
>DASPVY010000338.1:0-4617 GCA_035622115.1 Candidatus Acidiferrales bacterium | reverse complement strand
GCTATACACCCTGGCACAAATTGATTCCGATTGGACTCCGGCAGGAGAACAGTTTTTACCAGCGACTGCGTCCAGACTCCTAAACGGGATCCCGAGCGAAAACTGAGATAGCCCCGCGGCAAAGGACCCAATTCGTCCGAGGCCGGCGCGGAACGCCGAGGAATTTCAATTGGTCAACTTGTTGTCCTGCGCCACATCGGCGCCGAATTCAGGCTCAACTTCAGCCACCGGCGCGTGACTCGCGATGGGCAGGGGTTGCTCCAGAGCCAGTGCCAGCACTTCGTCCATCATTTCCACGAATCGAATCGACATCTGCGATTGGATCTCGACCGGGATTTCTTCCAGGTCCTTTTCGTTGTCCTTCGGCAGAATCACGGTGCGCAGGCCCAGGCGGTGTGCCGCGAGCAGCTTTTCCTTCACTCCGCCGATCGGCAGCACCTTGCCGCGCAACGTAATCTCGCCGGTCATGGCCACGTCGCAGCGTACCGGAATATGCGTCAGCGCGCTGACGATCGCTGTGCAAATCGTGATGCCAGCCGAGGGGCCGTCCTTTGGGATCGCGCCCTCGGGGACGTGCATGTGGATATCCAGATGCCGGTAAAAGTCTTTTGGTAGCCCGAAGATGTGGCTGCGCGCGCGGACGTAGCTCATCGCCGCCTGCGCCGATTCTTGCATGACGTCGCCGAGCTTTCCGGTCAGCGTCAGCCGGCCTTTGCCTTCCATCAGCGTCGCTTCCGTCGAAAGCACTTGCCCGCCCACTTCCGTCCACGCCAGCCCCACCGACAGGCCGACTTCGTTCTTTTTCTCCGACCAGAAGTCCCGGTATTTGATGACCCCGAGGAATTCTCCCGCGTTCACGGCAGAAAGCTCGACGTGCGCGTCCTTACCCTCAGTTACCACCTTGCGCGCGACCTTTCGGCAGATATTTGCGATTTCGCGGTCCAGATTCCGGACGCCGGCTTCGTGCGTGTAGTGCCGGATGATGTGCGTCACGCCTTCGTTGGTGAACGCGACGTTTTGTTCGGTGAGTCCGGTGGCCTTGCGCTGCTTCGCAATCAGATAGCGCTTGGCGATTTCGTGCTTTTCCTGCTCGGTGTAGCCGGGGATTCGCAGCACTTCCATGCGGTCCTGCAGCGGCTGCGGAACCGTATGCAGCACATTGGCCGTGCAGATGAACATCACCTTCGAAAGATCGTATTCGACGTCGAGGTAATGGTCGGTGAATGCGTGGTTCAATTCCGGATCGAGCACTTCCATCAGCGCCGCCGAAGGATCGCCCCGGAAGTCCATGGACATCTTGTCCACTTCGTCGAGCACAAAAACCGGATTGATCGTACCGGCCTTGCGCATCATCTGAATGATCTGCCCGGGCAGCGCGCCGATGTAAGTGCGGCGATGGCCGCGAATTTCGGCTTCGTCGCGCACGCCGCCGAGCGACACGCGGACGAATTTGCGTCCGGTCGCGCGGCCGATGGACATCGCCAGCGAAGTCTTGCCCACTCCCGGAGGCCCGAGGAAGCAAAGAATCGAGCCTTTCGGATTTTTCACCAGCTGGCGGACGGCAAGAAATTCGAGGATGCGATCTTTGATTTTCTCGAGGCCGTAGTGGTCTTCGGAAAGAATGCGCTCTGCGGCTTTGATGTCCCGCAACTCGCGGGATCTTTTCTTCCACGGTACGGCGAGCATCCAATCCAGATAATTCCGCGAAACCGTCGATTCCGCCGACATCGGCGGCATCATCTCCAGCCGCTTCAGCTCTTGCAGCGCCTTTTCCTGCACTTCCGCGGGCATTCCAGACGTCTCGATCTTTTTCTTGAGTTGATCGATCTCGCTGGCTTCGCCGCGCCCCAATTCCTTCTGGATCGCCTTCAGCTTTTCGTTGAGGTAGTACTCTTTTTGCGCGCGTTCCATTTGTCGCTTCACGCGCGTGTTGATCGTGCGATCCACGTTCAGCTTCTCGATTTCGACTTCGAGAACGTCGCCGATGCGGTTCAGGCGCTCCTGCGGGTCGAAAAGTTCGAGCAGTTCCTGTTTTTCTTCGACGGGGATCTGCAAATTGGCAGCGATCGCATCGGCCAGCTTGTTTGCGTCTTCCACGCGCACGGCCGCGATCATGGTGTCGTAATTCAGGCTCTGCGAGAGCTTGACGTACTGTTCGAATAGCCCGGTTACGCGCGTCGAGGCCTGCTCGAGGTTCGGCGAAGGCTCTGACTTCACCGGAATCAGCCGGATTGACGCGCGGAAGAAGCCTTCGTCGCTCGTCACCTGAACGATCTTGGCGCGCTCGGCGCCTTCCACCAGAACTTTGATATTGCCGTCGGGCAGTTTCACGCTCTGTACGATATTCGCGAGCGTCCCGACCTGATAGATCTCTTCGGGCTTGGGATCGTCCACTGACGCGTCGTGCTGGGTGGCCAGGAATATCTTCTTTTCTCCCGCCAGCGCTTCCTCGAGCGCCCGCACCGATGCTTCCCGCCCGACGATGAACGGCGTCATCATCTGCGGAAAGATCACCATATCGCGTACCGGCATCATCGGCACGCGCTTGATTTCGGCTTTTTCCCGGCTAAACATGAAGTTCCCTTGGCCCTGAGGACTATCCTGCCTTTTCGAGCAGGCTCCAATTGATTTCGCGGCTCTTGACCATGTCCGCGGTGATCACAAAGTCTCGCAGTTTCCGCTGGGCTGGCAGGTGGTACATCATTTCGAGCATCAAATCTTCCAGAATCATGCGCAATCCGCGCGCGCCCACCTTGCGCTGCAAGGCCAGATCGGCCACGGTCTCGAGCGCGTCGTCGCTGAATCGCAATCTCACGTTCTCAAATTCGAACAGCCGCTGATACTGCCGCACCAGCGCGTTCTTCGGTTCGGTCAGGATGCGCATGAGCGCGGCCTTGTCGAGGTCCGACAGCACGCCCACCACCGGCAAACGGCCCACAAACTCCGGAATCAGCCCGTAGCGGATCAAATCCGTCGGCTGCACTTGCTCGAGCATCTCGATGTTCCGGCGGCTGGGCGTCGAGGGCTGCGCGTCGGCATTGAACCCCAGCGATTTTTGCCCGATGCGCCGCTCGATGATCTTCTCCAGGCCGACGAACGCTCCCCCGCAGATAAACAGGATGCTGGTCGTATCCACCGGCGTAAATTCCTGGTGCGGATGCTTGCGCCCGCCTTGGGGCGGAACGTTCGCGATGGTGCCCTCCAGAATCTTAAGCAGCGCCTGCTGCACGCCCTCGCCGGAGACGTCGCGCGTAATCGAAGGATTTTCGTCCTTCTTCGAAATCTTGTCGATCTCATCGATGTAGATGATGCCCTGTTGCGCGCGCTGCACGTCTCCATCGGCGGCTTGCAACAGCTTCAAAATAATATTTTCGACGTCTTCGCCAACGTAGCCTGCTTCCGTCAGCGTTGTCGCGTCCACGATCGCGAACGGCACTTCCAGCATCCGCGAGAGCGTTTGCGCCAGCAGCGTCTTGCCCGTGCCCGTCGGCCCAATCAGGAGAATGTTCGACTTGGTCAGCTCGACATCGCTCGGCTGCCGGTTCAGGAAAATCCGCTTGTAATGGTTGTAGACGGCCACCGCCAGCTTCTTTTTCGTCTTTTCCTGCCCGATCACGTACCCGTCGAGAAATGTCTTGATCTCGGGCGGCCGCGGCAGGCGCCGGTTCGCCGGGCTCGCCTGTTCACGCTTCTCATCTTCGAGGATCTGCTGGCAGACTCCGACGCACTCGTTGCAGATGTAGGAGCGGGGATATTCCGAAGGAGAGCTGATCAGCTTCTCCACCTGCTCCTGCGATTTGTGGCAAAACGAACAGCGCAACGGTTCATCTGGTGTGAATCGCTTCACTTCGCTTGCCCCCTCGACAAGGAAACGCTTACCTCTGGCTTGAAACTGGAACCCATTGTACGACTCGGCGGGACGGAAGGAAGGGTTTTCATTGCGCTCGTTACTAACCCTTAGGAACGCGTTCAGCGGTGTTTGGCAATAATATCATCAACGATCCCGTATTCCTTCGCCTGTTGCGCGGTCATGATGAAGTCCCGCTCGACGTCTTTCTCGATCTTTGAAACTGTTTGCCCCGTGTGATGAGCCAGCAGCTTGTTCAGCGCCTCGCGCGTCCGGATAATTTCCTTCGCGTGAATGTCGATATCGGTCGCCTGCCCGGAAAGTCCGGACATCCACGGCTGGTGAATCAGCACCCGTGAGTTTGGCAGCGCATAGCGCTTCTTCGGCGTGCCCGACGCGAGCAACACCGCGGCGATCGATGCCGCCTGTCCCACGCAGTACGTCACCACATCCGGCTTCACGAATTGCATCGTGTCGTAAATCGCCATTCCCGCGGAGATCGATCCCCCCGGCGAATTGATGTACACCGAAATATCCTTCTCCGGGTCTTCCGAGGCAAGAAAAAGAAGCTGCGCCGTCACCAGGTTCGCCACGTGGTCATCAATGGGCGTGCCCAGGAAAATTATGTGGTCCTTGAGCAGGCGCGAATAAATGTCGTAGGCGCGTTCGCCCCGGTTCGTCTGCTCGACGACCATTGGCACAAGAGTTGTCGCTCGCGGGTTAGCGTCGTCCATAAGTTTCATTGGGAAATATATGCTGCGCTGAGGGTC
>DASPVY010000337.1:0-4244 GCA_035622115.1 Candidatus Acidiferrales bacterium | reverse complement strand
ATGGTTGCCCCGATGGGGACGTTCGGTGAAGATTCAGTTTCCCTTTCGCCGGACGCGAAACAGCTCGCGCGCATCTCGAGCCCCAGTTCGAAATTAAACGACCAGATCGTTGTTTTCGACATGGCCACCAATCGCGACACTTTGCTGACGAAAATTCCGGAAAGACAGTTCTCCGACGTGGCGTGGACGCCAGACGGCCGCGGCCTTCTTGTTGTCTACGTCGATCGCGGTTCCGGCTCGACGAACGCGCAGATTGGTTACGTCTCCTACCCGGACGGCCGTTTTCAATCGCTGACAAACGACGTGCACGGTTACCGGAACCTCAGTCTTTCGGCCGACGGGAAAGCCCTGGTGTCAATACAAAGGGAGGAATCGGACGCGATCTATTTGCAGGAGTTGGCGGGGACGGCAGCGCCCGTTGCGGTGCCGGGTCTTCCCGGTCAGGCCGCTGTTACGTCGGTCGATTGGGACAACCACGCAAACTTGATCGTGGCCACGTCGGACTCGTTGTTGAGGATTTCGCCGGACGGGAGCCAGCAATCCACGCTGGTGTCGAATCCGAGCGCGCTGATCGGCTCGGTGTCGATGTGCCGGAACGGCGGGCGGCTCGTTCTGAGCTGGTCCTTAAACGTAGGACCTTCGGAGAGATTTATCTGGACAATAGATGAAGACGGGTCCCACCCGACCGAGATTCCCGGCACCGGATGGGTATTTATGCCGATCTGCTCACCGGACGGGAAATGGATTTACTATCTTGATCAGGACTTTCGAACGAAGCGCGTAGCGATCAACGGCGGTACGCCCGAGCTTCTACCCGGAAGTGTGATCGCGAACGGATACCTGGTCGGAATGAACAATCTCTCAGCGGACGGGAAATTGCTGCCTACGATCGCAGCCTTGTCGGATCCGGCCACGCACGCCGGCATTTCGAAGATTGCTCTGCTTGAAGTCAACGCAACGTCGCCTTCCTCAATCAAGTACCTGACGCCGCGTCCGGACATATCGCTTCCCATTGGGTTCACACCGGATGGGAAGGCCGTGGCCTACAAGATCGTCGAACAGGGCGTCGCCAATGTCTGGAAGCAGCCGCTGGACGGATCGCCCGGGCATCGGTTGACAAACTTTGCCGCCGATCAGATGAGCGATTTTCGATTCTCGCCCGACGGCAAATCCATGGCGGTTGCGCGGCAACATATCGTTTCCGATGTGGTTCTGCTGCGCGACACGCACACATCGCAGTAACAAATCGCGGTCAAAAATCCCACATTTCCCGGCGGAATTCTCAGTGGCAGGTCTTGCTGATCATTTCGAGCTTGGTGACTTTGATCGTCTGCGCCTCCGGGGCCTTGTCCGGGTCGTTGCGGGTCTCTGAATCCGGCGCGAAGGTTCCGGTGAGGGTCACGGTGTGGCCGACGTGGGCCGATAAATCCACGGTTGAGCTCTCGACGTAGAACAGTTTGGCATCCCGGGTGGTCAACGCGAAATCGCCGGGCTTATCGCGGCGGATGAGGCAGCCGGTCTCGACTACACTTTTTTGTTTCTCTTGAGAGGAGCTGCCATTTTTTTGCATCGCCCGAGGGGCAATGATGTTCTCGCGGGCGGTGCCTGCAACTGCGGCGAGACCCGTGGAAAGAGCGCCCACTAGAACAAACACCGCGGCGAATCGGCGCGCGGTTTTCGCGCGATCCGCTCGATTGCCTGAGCCTGAGCTTGAACTTGAACTGAACACCGGATCGATCATTGCCGCTTCCTCCCTCGAGATCGCCCGATCTCAGGTTTTGGCCAGGCGTCCGGCCGTGAGCCGCGTCTGGAGCGCGCCGAGAATCGAATCGCGCCCCAGCATTCCGACGATGTGTCCTTGATCGACGACGGGCATCTGGTTGACGTCGTCCTTCTGCATGCGCTCGAGAACGCCGAGCACGGGTTCGGTTGGCGCGGCCCAAAGAATTTTATCGATGGGAATCATAGCGGCCTGCACCGATGTGGTGTCCCATTCCTGGCGCGGGACCGCCCGCGCGGCGTGAAGAGTGATAAGTCCGACGGGCTTGTCGCCGCCAGTGACGATATGGCAGCGGCGGCCCGTGCGCAAAACTTCGTGGACGTAATCGGCGATGGAAATGTCGCGCGCGACGGTGGGCACGTCGCGGGACATTATGTCCGCAGCGGTCACGCCCGCGAGCACCGCGCGCACGGCAACCTGAGAGTAGGATTCCTGCGCCGCGGTCAGCAGGAACCAGCCGATGAACGCGAGCCATAGCCCGCCGATGTGATTTCCGGAAACGAATTGCCAGATGCCCCCGAAAATCATCAGGTACGCGAGCAACTGGCCGCTGCCGGAGGCGTATCGCGTCGCGCGCGTGAAATTCTTCGTAATGCCCCAAACGATTGAACGGAAGACGCGCCCGCCGTCTAGCGGAAACCCCGGCAACAAATTGAAAGCAGCGAGAAAGAAATTGATCTCGGAAAGCCATGTCGCGGTGGCGACGATCATTTCGTGTCCGGCGGCGAAGCGCCCGATCAGGTAAAACAAGCCGGACAGCGCGAAACTTGATAAGGGGCCGGCGATGGCGATGTTGAATTCCTCCAAGGCGTGTGTCGGTTCGGCGTCAATGCTGGCCACGCCGCCGAAGACGAAGAGCGTGATCGAACGCACCGGAATTTTGTAGCGCAGGGCCACGACGCTGTGGCTTAGCTCGTGAAAAACCACAGAGGCGAAAAACAGAATTGACGTCGCAATGCCGATGGCCCAGTGCTGCATGGGGCTCCAGGACGGATGCTGCTGGGTGAACTGCGTGGCGAGAGAAAAGGTAATGAGAGCAAAGATGATGATCCAGCTCGTGTGGATATAGATCGGGATCCCCAGAATTTTGCCGATGCGAAGTCCAGATCTGCCATCCATGCCGACCCCCGGGCGCCGATTATAGCAATCCAGAGTTATTGCGTCCTGGAATCCACGGCGTGTCGCTCGCCCCACGCCGGGCCAGCATAATGCGCCAATAATCGCTGCAATTTCAATGCGCGCGCTTTGGAGCGAGGCGTGCCATTCCGCATCGCGTCAGCCTGGCCCGATGGGAGGAGACGCCGATGCGAGGCGCGGTTCAAATCGGAGGAATAGCGATGGTGGGGGTGCTTTCCATTGCTTTCGCGATCGTGGTGGGTTGGCTGAGTCTCTGGGTACTGATGAAACTGCTGCCGCCGAGGCAACCGGCGCTCGCGCTGGAGCAAGATGTGCCGCTTGGCGCGCGGCGGTTGCGGCCGCGGACAGCGTCGCGTTAAGGCAGGGAGGCGCACATGTTGATGCTCAGGTTGGTGCTCGGAATCAGCGCCTGCGGGCTGTTGGCGTTGATTGCCATGGTTCTTTACGACATCTGGCTCGCATACGAACTCGATCGGATGAATCGTCACGCGAGCATTGTGCTGCCGGCGAATCGCCCGGAAGGCCGCGCCGCGAAAGATGGTGCGTTCGACCGAGTCGGCGGGCAAGGCACGCGACATTGAAAATTCCTTGCCGGTTCGCGTTGAAGATCGGGGACCGGCCTGGATGCAGCCGCTGGCAAAAACCCTTGTGGGGCGGCTTCGCCACCACCGCAGCGGAGCCACCCTGCCAGCGGCAGCGAAAGTGCGAAAATATTGTGTGTGCTATGATTCCATATCACGATCACGTCACGCACAACGATGCGCGCCGCCCGCCGGCTGCTATTCTTCGTGGCACCTTTTCTTTTTTCGTTGCTGCTTCCTGCCCTGAGCAATGCGCAGACTTCTAAAAGTTTGTCCTGGGGTTCGGAAGTGAGTTCACTGGCGGCGAAAATTGCAGCCAACATCGAGAAAACGAATGTGATCTCTCTGGCCGTGACGAATATGGCGTCGCTCAGCCCGGCCGCCGTGGCGCAAACTCGTGCGTCTTTGGAGCAAGCGCTTCAGCAACTCGGTTTCGAAGTGAGCTCATCGAAAAGCGGTGGGGCGGCGGTCGAAGTCACGCTTTCGGAGAATCTTGAGGAGTATGTCTGGACGGCGAGAATTCGCCAGGGCGACGCCCAGCGAATCGTCATCATTAGCTTTCCGCATATCACTTCGCCGCCGGGCGCAACGCCGGAACCAACGATTTTCTTGCAGCGACAGTTTATTTGGGGGCAGTCGGAGAGGGCTCTGGACTTCGGAATTATTCCGGGCACGGCGCCCGACGGAGGAGTTCTCGTCATACTTGAGGCGGACCGGCTTGTGTTTGTCAGGGCCGTGAGATCGCA
>DASPVY010000336.1:0-5277 GCA_035622115.1 Candidatus Acidiferrales bacterium | reverse complement strand
AGCTCCGTGATCAGCGGCGCGTGGCCTGGCAGAATGCCCAGATAGCCGTCGCGGCCCGGCAGTTCGACGGATTCAACCGTTTCGCGCAGCACCTGCCGCGCAGGGGTCACGACTTCAAGAGTGATCTGTTCAGGGAGCATCAGAAATTGCCAATCCGCGCGCCTGGCGGTCCCGCCGCATCAGGCCTTTGCCGCCATCTTCTCGGCATTCTCGAGAACGTCGTCGATTGTTCCTTGCATGTAGAAAGCTTGCTCGGGGATGTCGTCGTGTTTGCCCTCGACGATTTCCTTGAACCCACGGACGGTGTCTTCGATCTTCACGTACTTGCCTTCGAGGCCGGTGAACTCCTGCGCCACGAACATCGGCTGCGAAAGGAACCGCTCGATTTTGCGAGCGCGCGCCACCGTCAGCTTGTCCTCGTCCGAAAGCTCTTCGATGCCCAGAATCGCGATGATGTCCTGCAAATCCTTATAGCGCTGCAAAATCGATTTCACCGAGCGCGCGACGTTGTAATGTTCCTGGCCGACGATACCCGGGGTCAGGATCCGCGAAAAACTGGCCAGCGGATCGACCGCAGGATAGATGCCGCGCTCGACAATTTGCCGGCTCAGGTTCGTGGTGGCATCGAGGTGGGTGAACGTCGCGGCCGGCGCGGGATCGGTGTAATCGTCGGCAGGCACGTAAATCGCCTGCACCGAAGTGATCGAACCTTTCTTCGTGGAAGTAATGCGCTCCTGAAGCTCGCCGATTTCGGTGTTCAGGTTGGGCTGATATCCCACGGCGGACGGCATGCGGCCAAGCAGCGCGGACACTTCCGAGCCCGCCTGAACAAACCGGAAAATGTTGTCGATGAAAAGAAGAACGTCGAGCCCTTCTTCGTCGCGGAAATATTCGGCCACGGTCAATCCCGTCAGCCCCACGCGGAGTCTAGCGCCAGGCGGCTCCGTCATCTGGCCGTACACGAGCGCGGCGCGTGATTTTTCAGAATTGCCCGGCGTGATGACGCCCGATTCGGTCATTTCGCGCCACAGGTCGTTGCCCTCGCGGGTGCGCTCGCCCACGCCGGCGAACACGGAAACGCCGCCGTGCTTCATCGCCACGTTGTGGATTAGTTCCATGATGATGACGGTCTTGCCCACGCCGGCGCCGCCAAAGAGGCCGATCTTGCCGCCCTTCAAGTAGGGTTCAATCAGGTCAATCACTTTCACGCCGGTTTCGAACATTTCGAGCGAGGTGGTCTGCTGGTCGAGCGCCGGCGCCGGACGGTGAATCGGATACTGCTGTTTGGCGAGCACGGGACCCAGATGGTCCACTGGCACGCCAAGAACGTTCAGCACGCGCCCCAGCGTCTCGCGGCCGACCGGCACGGTGATTGGCTGGCCTTCGTTTATGGCCTTCATGCCGCGAACGACCCCTTCAGTCGGCTTCAGCGCCACGGCGCGCACGCGGCCTTCGCCGAGGTGCTGCTCGACCTCCGCGATCAGGTCAATCGGCATGGTCGTCTTGAATCCTTCGCTCGTGACACGCACCGCGTTGTAAATTGCGGGAAGGTGGTGCTCTTCGAACTGAATATCCAAAACGGGACCGATCACCTGCACCACGTGACCCACCGACTTCTCTGTGTCTGCCATCCGGCGTCTCCCCTTGATCTTTCGGCCCTGCGATTTTGGTATGGCACTCGCGGCTCAGCGCATCAGCCAGCCGTTGATGCCCCGCTGACGATCTCGATCAATTCGCGGGTGATGCCTGCCTGGCGAATCTTGTTCATCTCCAGCGTAAGTTCCGTGATCAGCTCGCCGGCGTTGTTGGTTGCCGAATCCATCGCTGCCATGCGTGCGCCGTGTTCTGCGGCCGCCGATTCCAGCAGGATCCGGAAAATCTCCGTATCGATGTAACGAGGCACCATGTGCTTGAAGATTTCGGCGGGCGGCTGCTCGTAAATATAGTCCACGAGGTTTGGAGCGCCGGCGGCCTCGTCGCTCTTCAGGACTTCGGGCTCAATGGGCAGCAGCTTCTGCGAGCACAGCCGCTGAACGATCACGCTCTTGAATTCGTTATAGATCGCATACACCGCGTCCACTTCTTTCGCTTCGTAGAGCTCGACGACGCGGACCGAAATTTCCTTGGCATTGCGAAACTCGACATTGAGCGAAATGTTCAAAAATTCTCCGACCAATTCGTAATTCTTTTTGCGCAGGACGTCGCGGCCTTTTTTCCCGACGGCGATCACCCGGATCTTCTGGGCGGCGTGGTCCCTCAGAAAATTCTGGGCATATCGGAGCACGTTGGCGTTAAAAGCGCCCGCGAGCCCGCGATCGCCCGTCAGAACGATCACCAAAATGCTCTTTTCCTCGCGCCGCTCGAGCAGCGGATGCAGAGGATTTTCCATGCGCGCCACCGCCGACCGCAAAATCCTCAGGATTTCGCGCGCGTACGGCCGGGCCGACACGACGCCCTCCTGCGCCTTCCGCAGGCGAGCGGCGGCGATAAATTTCATGGCACGCGTGATTTGCTGCGTGTTCTTCACCGAGCGGATGCGGCGCCGAAAATCGAGTAGAGTCGCCATCGGGCTCAGTCGGCGGCAACCGCCCCAGAGCTTGCGGTAAAGCGCTCTTTGAATGCCTCGAGCGCCTTCTGGATTTCGCCGCGCACTGCATCGTCAATCGCCTTTTTCTCGCGCAACGTTGACAGGATCTGATTGTAGTTCGTTTCCACAAACCCGAGCATTTCCCGCTCGTACCGGCGGCAATCTGAAACTTCCAAAGCGTCGAGATAGCCGTTTGTTCCGGCAAAAATTACGAGCACCTGCTTTTCCACGGGAAGAGGGTGGAATTGATCCTGTTTCAGCAACTCAGTCAGACGCGCGCCCCGCAGCAATTGCGCCTGGGTGGCTTTGTCGAGTTGCTCGGTGCCGAATTGCGCGAAGGCAGCCAGATCGCGGTACTGCGCCAGATCGAGGCGCAATCTCCCGGCCACCTGCCGCATCGCCTTGATTTGCGCGTTGCCGCCCACGCGGCTCACCGACAAGCCGACGTTCACCGCCGGCCGGATGCCGCTGTTGAAGAGGTCTGCTTCGAGGTAGATCTGCCCGTCAGTAATCGAAATCACGTTCGTCGGAATATACGCCGAGACGTCGCCGGCCTGCGTTTCAATCACCGGCAGCGAAGTGAGCGAACCCCCGCCGAGCTCATCGTTAAGCTTGGCCGCGCGCTCCAGCAGCCGCGAATGCAGGAAGAACACGTCGCCCGGGAACGCTTCGCGGCCCGGCGGGCGGCGCAAGAGCAGCGAAATCTCGCGGTAGGCTTGCGCGTGCTTGGAAAGATCGTCATAAAAGGTGACGGCGTGGCGCTTTGAATCCCGAAAAAACTCGCCCATCGCGCAGGCCGCGAATGGCGCGATGTATTGCATCGTGGCAGGCTCAGCGGCTGACGCCGCGACGACGATCGTGTACTCCATCGCTCCGGCATCCGTCAGTACTTTCACCACTTGCGCAATCGTCGAGCGCTTCTGCCCGATCGCGCAGTAGATGCAGACCATATCTCCGCCGCGCTGATTGATGATTGTGTCCAGGATAATCGCAGTTTTGCCAGTCTGCCGGTCGCCGATAATGAGTTCGCGCTGGCCTCGGCCAATTGGAATCATCGAGTCGATGGCCTTGATTCCGGTTTGCAGGGGCTGCCGCACAGGCTGGCGATCAACCACGCTTGGAGCGAGGCGCTCAATCGGGCTGCGGTGGTCCGTAATCACGGGCCCTCTATCGTCGAGCGGCTGGCCGAGGGGGTTCACCACGCGGCCGACAATCGAGTCGCCGACCGGCACGGACATAATTTCGCCCGTTCGCTTGACGGTATCTCCCTCTTCAATCTCGGAGTATTCGCCCAGCAGCACCGCGCCTACCTGATCCTCTTCGAGGTTCAGTGCGATGCCGGTGACGCCGTGCGGAAAAGTAAGCATCTCGCCGGCCATGACTTTGTCCAGCCCGTGAATACGCGCGATGCCGTCGCCGACCGAGATGACCGAGCCGACTTCCTCGACCGCGACCGTCTGCTGGTAGTTTTCGATTTGCTCGCGTATGAGCTTGGTGATTTCGTCCGCTTTAATCGTCGCCATTCCCGCTCCTGTCGGACTGTCGCGAAACCGGGCTCCGCAATCGTGCGGAGAATCCCGTCAGGCTTTCCAGGATTCCGATGCAAGGGCCGAGCGCAACCGCTCCAATTGCTCCCGCACGGAACCGTCATAAATCGTCGAGCCGATCTGCACTACCGCGCCGCCCACAAGCGCCGCATCCGATCCGAATTTCGCTTCCACGCGCCGCTGCGTCAATTCTTCAATCGCGCCGACGAGTTGTTGTTTTTCCGCCGCCGATAATTCGCGCGCCGAAGTGACCTGCGCTTCGACGATGCCTTCGCGCTCGTTCAGTTCGGCTTCGATCGCCTGGCGGATATCTTCGAGGATTTCCGTGCGCCGATGGTCCACGAGAACGTAAATGAAATTCCGGACCGTCTCGCTCAATCCCAGCCGAGCCGCAATCTTTTCGAGGACGGCCTGCTTCGACTCGCGATCGATTGCGGGGCTGGACAGAAAACGGCGCAGATCGGCCGATTCAGCATACGCGTCTGCGAACGACTCGAACTGTGCGCGCGCCGCCGCAACGTTTTCGCGCACGATGGCAACATCGGCAAATGCAGTGGCATATCTCTTTGCAATCGCGCTCAATTGCGGCTCCCGGCGAGACTCCCGGCGAATTTGCTTACGAGCTGCGCATCGGCGGGAGCGGTGAGTTGCTCGCGCAGTATCGCCTCGGCGCGCTCGACTGCCATCCGCGCTGCGGCCTCCTTCAGTTCCAGTTTCGCAGCCCGCTCCGCCGCCGCAATTTCGAGGTCCGCCGCGCGATCCATCTTCGTTGCTTCCTCGCGCGCAAGATCCCGGATCCGCTTGGATTCCGCCTCGTTATCGCGTTCTGCCTGCTCCCTCATCGTGGCGATTTCCTGCTGAATGCCCGCAAGCTTCTTCTCGGCTTCCGAGCGCTGTCGCTCAGCTTCCTCGCGTGCCCGCGTGCCTTCGGCAATCCCGGCGTGGATCGCGTCCGCGCGAGCGCGGAACGCCGGGCCGGCTTTCATCAGCGCCCAGCCTATGGCGATGATGACGATTCCCGAGTTCACCCAGCGCATGATCCAGCCGACGGTCGTATTCTCGGGAAGAGTTTGCTGTTGAGCGAACGCCGGAGCGGCCAGCAACAGCGCCGCGCCGAAAACCGAGCACAACAAAATTGCCGTG
>DASPVY010000335.1:0-3210 GCA_035622115.1 Candidatus Acidiferrales bacterium | reverse complement strand
CCGGCGCGGCGGCGCAGATCGGCGAGGTCGGGATTCATGTCGCCATGATCCCGCGCGAAAATCAAAACCTCCGGCTGCATATGCACCACGGCTTCAAGGCTCACGCGCGGCCAATCCTGCGGGGTATCCACGACGGATTCCACGCCGGCGAATTTCAGCGCGTCGGCGATGAACGTGTTCTGCCCGATTGAAGTCAAAGGATCTTCCCACACCACAAAAAGTGCGCGGCAGCGCGGTTCGCCGGCGAGCGCTTTATTGAGCGCGTCAAGGCGCGACCTCAGGCTCGCCGCAAGGTCGCGGCCCGGCTGGGGAATTCCGATTACGCCGGCGAGATGCTCGATCCCTGCGAGCAACCCTTCGACGCTGTGCGGATCGGTTGTGTACACCGGCACGCCCAGCCGTTCGAGACCGTCAACCGTGGTGCGGCGATTGATTGCGGTGGTCGCCAGAACGAGGTCGGGCTTGAGTCCGACGATGGCTTCTAGGCTCGGGCTGAGCGGCGCGCCCACATGCGGCTTCGATTTTGCCGCCGCCGGCACATCGCAGAAGTCCGTATCGCCCACGAGGCGCGATTCCGCCCCGAGCGCGTAAATTGTTTCCGTCAGATTCGGCGCGAGCGAAACGACCCGGCGAACCTCCATAGGCAAAACGATGCGCCGCCCGGTCTCGTCAACGACCGTTCGCGTGGCCTGCGGCGATTCCGCAGCGTGCGGAGTCGCGGCACTCTGCGATTGCGCAGCGCGTGCAAGTGCCGCCGAAATCGCGAGCAGCGCGCCCGCGAAAATCGCGCCGCCGATCCCAAGATCTCTCGCGCGAAACTTGCGCATCAAAAAGCGTCGCTCCAATAAAAAAGCCCCACGAGAAAATGGGGCGCCGTACCGCGCCCTCTCTCGCGGAGGGTTCGGGCAAACGCGGCCGGGGCATGTTTCCTGACTTGCGGCCCTTCCGTCCTCCACGAATATTTCTCGCGGATTCACGAAAGTGATGGCGCCGCGCGTTCCGATGAATTCCGGAACAGCCCTTCCCGGCTCGCTTGCAAAATTCCCGCGATGCCAGTGGGCAAATGCAATTCGCAGCGCCGGCCAATTACAGTGGCGGGACCGTGGCCGATTTTCACGGCCTTCCCATTTCCCAGGCCAGCTCGATTTTTCATTGGCAGTCTATGCGGTGCGCCGGATAGTGTCAACCGAGCGGGCGGCCTCGTGAATCTGCATCTGCGAGACTTCGCTCATTCGCGCCGTCAAGATTGCGCGTGACGGCACGACCAGCCGGCGGCATGTCCAGGCGCCAGTGCATTTCGTCGATCCACCAGCGGCCTTCGATCGAAATGAGCGCATAGCGAGCGATGAATCGATCGCCGCTGGCCACATCCAGCCGCATGATGATTTCCGAGCGCACGAGCGATCCGCTTTCGCTTTCCTTGCGAATCGAACTGGCGCGAAACATCGAGCCATGCTCGCGAACGATCGTATCGAACGCCTCAAACGAAATTTCGTTGCGGTAGCGGGGCGAGAACATCGCGTACGCAACCCGCGTTTCTCCCTGGGCCAGCGCGTCGAGCTGCTCGCGAACCACTCCTTCTGCCGTGCCCGCGACTTGCGGCTCGCCCGGCGCGTTGTTCATGCGCGCGAGGAACCAGGTGGTCAGCGAAAACGCCGCGAAGCTCGAAGCAAAAAGCAAAACCAGCCGCCGGGGGAGAAATTGCGGGACAAACGCTCGCGAAATTTGCGAAAGCGCTGGGGAAACATTCTGCGTGGTGGGCTCTTCGGAACGCGGAAGATTCGGGTTCGGAGATTCGTCCATGCAAGAGCGCCGGAACAAACTGCGCGCGTGTATCCGCGCCTCAGCGATTCTTCCACTTTGGCGCGCGTTTTTCCACCAGCGCGCGCAAACCTTCCTGCGAATCTTCAAGGTCGGAAAGTTCGTTGAGGAAAATTTTCATGGAGTTGCGCACGCCGTCGCGCAGGGAAAGTCCCATGCTGCCAAGAATCGCTTTTTTCGCCATGGTGAGAACCGGGCCGGATTGCGCGGTGACTTTGGCGATGATTTCGTTCACCGTTTTTTCGAGCTGATTTTCGGGAACCAGACGGTTCACTAGACCCAATTCCAGCGCGCGCTCGGCCGTCATGGCGTCTCCGGTGAGAACATGCTCGAGCGCGACCTTGGGACCGAGAATGTAAGGAAGAATGACGGCGGATAGCGGCGGGAAAACGCCGAGCTTGATTTCGGGCTGCGCGAATCGCGCGCGCGGCGTGGCCACCACGAGATCGGCCAGCGACGCAAGTTCCGATCCTCCGCCGAACGCGGGGCCGTTGATCACCACGAGCAGCGGCTTGGCCGTGTCCATCATCGCGATGAAGGCATTATGAAACGCGTCGAGAAGCTGAAAGACGCGCCGCTGCGTGTATTCGCCGAGCTCGATGCCGCCGCAAAACGATTTCGAGGCCGAATCCACGACGATCAATTTGATCTCGCGAATCTCGCCGAGCGCGTTGATTCCGGCTGTCAGCTCGTTCAGCATCCGCTCGTTGAGCAGATTGTGATCGGGGCGGTCGAGCGTGAGCCGCGCAACTTCGCCGTCAACGCGGTAGCGGACGAACAGAAATTCTTCGACGCTCGGAAGCCGCAGCGTCGAAACCGCGCCGATCATTCGTTCATCGTGTTCGAGTTGCATGGTGGCGTGACCAGCCACCAGCTTAGACCGTCTCCACCTCGACCGCCATGCCCAAGCCGCCGGAGACGCACAAAGTTGCCAACCCCCTCCGGCCAGGCCCGTGGCCGGCCACACCGCCGGAATTGGCGTCGCGGCGAAGTTCGTGGACTAGAGTGGTGAGAATGCGCGCGCCGGTGCAGCCGATGGGATGGCCGAGGGCGATGGCGCCTCCATTGGGATTGAGGCGCTCGCGGGGAAAGTGGAGATCGCGGTCGCAGGCGAGCACTTGCGCCGCAAAGGCTTCATTCAATTCGATGGCCGCGTAGTCACTCAGACGAGTTCCAGTGCGCGATTCAAGTTTGCGAATGGCCGGAACCGGCGCGATGCCCATTACGCGCGGATCGACGGCGGCGACAGTGACATCCACGATGCGCGCGAGCGGCTTCAGATTGAGCTCGCGAACTTTTTCTTCGCTCGCGAGAACGACGGCCGCTGCGCCATCGGTGATTCCGCTCGAATTTCCCGCGGTGATTGTGCCGGTCCGGTTGAAAACGGGC
>DASPVY010000334.1:0-2876 GCA_035622115.1 Candidatus Acidiferrales bacterium | reverse complement strand
CCCGTTTTGCGTTTACTGAAAATCACCAACGCCGGCAGCTCCATGGTCAAGTTCACGGGCTTCAACATCGCCACGATTCCCGGCGATGATTCATCGGGCTTCGAAGCGCTCGAGCTTTGCCCACCCACTCTCGACGCGGGCAGTTCTTGCACCGCCATCCTCGTCTTCACTGGCGATTCAAATTTGACGGCTACGCACGCGGCCAATTTCGACATCACGGACAGCGCTCCCGGCAGTCCGCAAATCATTCCGATGTCCGCGAACGTGATCGATCCTGTCGCGTCATTGAGCGCGTTAATTCTGAATTTCGGGAATCAGACGGCGGGAACAACGACTGCGGCGAAAGCCGTGACGCTGAAGAATGTCGGGAAGACTCCGCTCATCCTTTCAGGCTTGAGCATCAGCGGCGAGTTCGCGTTTGTGAATACAGCAACAGCGTGCACCGGCAGCACGATCCTCGCGGTCGGCGACTCGTGCACCATCAGCGTAAGCTTTGAGCCCACATCGAAAGGTCCGATGATTGGCGACGTCACGATAAACGACAACGCGCTGCTCGGCACGCAGATCGTCGTGCTCACGGGAAACGGCGACTAATACAGTTTTTTTGCACTTAATCTAGCTCGGGCGATTTCGCGCCCATGGCCGCGCTGGTTTGCGTGTCCAAGGCGGACTTTTTCCGCGGCCTCCAGTGATGCGTCCGGCGTGCGCTCAAAATCGGAGCGAGAGGCAACTCAGCCCACCATCCATCTTCCGGAACTCCGACATCTCCAGCGGCACCAGCCGAAAACCGCGCTGGGTGAGTTCCTTCGCAATCGCGGGAAATCCCGCTGGAATTAAGACGTCGCCGTTCACGCGCACGCAGTTCGCCGCGTACGTCTCCGGCCTTGCGACTCGAATTATTTCATATCCTCGAAATTCCTCGCGCTCCGCCATCTCTTCCATCACCACCAGCTCTCCATCTCCCACGCAGGCAATCCCGCTCTTCAGGTGCAAAATGCTTTTCATCCCGCGGACATCCACGAACGACGACTTGTAACCTTCTTGTGCGAGAATTTGCGCAAGCTGCTTTGCGCCTTCTTCATTGGTCCGGCGCGAAACCCCAATAAAAAAATGCTTACCCGCCTCGCAGATATCGCCGCCATCCAGCGTTCCCGGCGCGACGATTTCATGAACCGTCTCGAAAAACCTTTCAACCGCGGCGCGAATTCCCGCCACTTCCGCCACGCGGCTTGGCGCTCCCGGCCGCGTCAGCACCGCGCTATTTCGAAGCAGTACGGCCACATCCTCCACGAATGTCGAATCCGGATACTCATCCGCGCCGAGCCGTACAAGTTCAAGCCCGCAGCGCTCGAGCGCCGCGCAGTACGCCTCATGTTGCTCGATTGCCTTCCGATAATCCGGCGCCTCGCCGCGAACTGACGTCAGGCCTTCAGCAAAATTTTTGCCGGGCCTCCGCACAATCGCGTGGCTAAACACCGGCCGTCGGCTCGCGCTTTTCATGTCTGCTCCAATTTCTTTAGTCTCTCGCGGCCGCTCACCAGGTCCCGATCAACACTCCCGTCGCGAACACAATCGCGCCGCCCAGCGCTACTTGCACCGCTGCCGAAAATAGCGGCGTGTCCATGTATCGCTTACGCACCCACGTAATCACGGCCAGCTCCACCAGTACAACCCCGATCGCGATTCCGGTCGCCAGGTTGAAGCTTGAAATCAGGTACGGCAGCGTGTGCCCGATTCCTCCCAGCGCGGTCATCAGTCCGCATACAAAGCCGCGTAGCAGGGGGCTTCCCCGTCCTGATAACGTGCCATCGTCCGAGAGCGCTTCCGCAAATCCCATACTGACTCCCGCTCCGATCGACGCGGCCAGCCCGACCACAAAGGCATCGTGCGTGTTTCGCGTCGCGAACGCCGCCGCAAAAACCGGCGCGAGCGTTGACACCGACCCATCCATCAGCCCGGCCAATCCCGGCTGGATGATCTGCAGCACCAACACTTTGCGCCGCGCCTGTTCCGAAAGGGCCTGGGTCTCCACACTCTCGCGCACCTTCTCCAATTGTCCGGCGCGGAATTCATGTGCGCGTTCTTCCTGCGCCAGGTCATCGAGCAATTGCCGAATTCCCGCGTCGCGCGAGTTCGCCGCGGCTTTCTCGTAGAATCGCCGCGTCTCTTCCTCCATCGAGGCCGATTGGTTTCGAACCGCTTCGATTCGCAGCGGACGCATCAACCAAATGGGCCGCCGTTGAATGAATCCCCGCACATCCTGACGGCGGATCAGCGGAATGTGCTCGCCGAATTTCTGGCGGTAAAGTTCGAGCAGCCGGCGGCGGTGCTGGGACTCTTCCTTCCGCATCGCATCGAAAACTTCCGCACTTGTCGGAAAATCGCGCCGCAGCCCTTCCGAAAAATCGGCATACACGCGCTCGTCTTCCTCTTCGAGCGAAACCGCCAGCGCCAGAATTTCCTGCTCGGTTAAATCCTTAAATCGTTTCATCCGCTGCTCCTGTCGCCTTCCGCCGCCGTCGCCACAATGGTTTCAGAATTATATGCGGAGCGCCAGTTGCTGGGCAGCGAGACACGCCTCGCACCTTCCATGTACGCCGCGAGACTTCCACAGACGGTGATGGCTCAGTTTGATTTCCGGAGGACTCGTCCGACCAGAACGCCGATTCCGAAATAGAGTGCAGCGTTTAACGCCGAGAGGAAGGTAAGAACAAAGCGGAGGTCATTTCTGATCAGGACAGTTTAGCCCGCACTCATCGAGCCATACCGCCCAATCGTTCGAATCAAAAAAATTCAGATGAATCAGCTCACGTTATGTCTATTGCGGCGTGAGCAGGAAGGCGTGCTCCTCGCCGCTCTTATTCGTGCCGTATCCG
>DASPVY010000333.1:0-4673 GCA_035622115.1 Candidatus Acidiferrales bacterium | reverse complement strand
AAATAGCCGTTGTTGACGGCAAAAACGATCATCAGGCCGACGATGGCCCAGAAGGGAACTTCGTGAAGAATCGTGCTGATGCGCAGCCAGGAGAGCGAAACGAATTGCGCCCAGGTGGTGGCGCTTGAGAATGCCTGCCGGACTCGAGGAAGCTGCGCGGGGGCCAGCGAGCGAACCGGCTTTTTCTCGATTTCTTCCTGCTGGCTGGCTTTGGCGGCCCGGCGGCCCTGGGAACGCGCTGTCAGCGCCTCGACCGACATTGGAAAGAGCCGCCACACTGCAGCCAGCGAGATGAAACCAACCGCGAGCCACACAAGGCGGTTGTAGAGGAAGACGCCGGCCCCGACGCGAGGCGACCAGCTGAGCAGCAGAGTATTTTTCTCGACGACGGTCCAGTAGCGCGTCACGTCGTCAAACATAATGAAGCCGATGGGATCGAAGATTCCGGACCAGAAGCGCTCGAGCGACCGCGTGGCGCTGAACACGGTGATGCCAATCACGTAGATCATGAACAGCGCGACACCCTGCACGTAAACCACAAATATCTTGCGCGAGAGAGCAGCGACGGCGAAGAAAAGCGAGCCGAGAAAGAAAATTTGAATCACGGTAATGGACAAAAACGGCTGCAGGTACCACCAGAGGTGATTCGGGCCGATGCGGGCGTGGTCGGCCCATGGAGCGAATGTGCCGACGTATTCACCGAGCAGATTGCCCGAAAACGCGAAGACCGTGACTACAAAGGAGCCAGCCCACCGGCCGCCCAGATAGGCGAATTTGGAAATGGGCTTTGTGAAGAGCATCTGGTAGGTGTCGCGCTGAAAATCGCGAAGGATGGACGTGCCGAAAATCGCGGCGATGATAATGACGCCGAACAGCGAGACTCCCGTACTGTTGATCGAATTGGCGTACGGCCCATTGAGCAGGACTTTTCCGTTGCCGAAGCTGACTGGCCCAAAGTTCTCTGAAGCGACGCACAAGAAACTGAATAGGAACCAGAGGAGGAAGTAGACGTAGGTCGAGATGCTCTTGCGGCGAAATCTCAGCTCGAAGGTGAAAAATTCCCAGAACATCTTCATCGCGATTCCTTGGTCATGTCAGTTAACGGCCTGGCGCGAAAGGTTGAGGAAATATACGTCGGCGAGTTCGGAATCGACGGCGCGGAAGCCATCGCCGGGATCGGAATCGGCGAATACGCGAATTTCGTGCTGACCGCCGACGAGATGGGTGGAAATGACGCGCATCCTGGATTCGATGGCGCGAAGTTCATCGTCGCTGCTCACGACCTTGCTCCAGATATTGCCGTTAAGTTTTGCCAGCGCTTCGGCCGGAGCACCCTCCACGAGGAGTTCGCCTTCGGCGATGATGGCCATCCGTGGGCAGAGCTCGCGGACATCGTCGACGATGTGGGTCGAGAGGATGACGGTAACGTCGCGGCCAATCGAACTGAGCAAATTCAGGAATCGATTGCGTTCGGCCGGATCAAGGCCCGCCGTAGGCTCGTCCACGATCAGCAGGCGGGGATTTGCCAGCAGCGCCTGGGCGATGCCGAAGCGCTGTTTCATTCCGCCAGAAAATGTGCTGAGCGCTTTCTTGCGCGCGTCCCAGAGGTTGGTCTGCTGCAGAAGCGTATCGACCATTTCCTTGCGTTCTTTCGCCGAGGTCACGCCCTTCATCACGGCGAGATGCTGGAGCATGTCGTTGGCCGACATTTTGGGATACACCCCGAATTCCTGCGGGAGGTAGCCCAGAACTTTGCGGATTTCGTTCGGCTGGGACAGGACGTCGACGCCGTCAAAATTGATGGAGCCCGAATCGGGCTCCTGGAGCGTTGCAATCGTGCGCATCAGAGTGCTTTTGCCGGCTCCGTTGGGGCCCAGAAGCCCGAACATGTTGTTGCCGATGGACAGCGACACGTTCTTCAGGGCCTTGACCCCATTCGGGTAAGTCTTTGACAAACCTGTGATTGTGAGCGCCAAGCGAGTAGCCCCCTGGATTGAGTTGGATGCCGGCGAGCCGTGCCGCGAATGTATCACACCCCCTAGCCCGGCTACTCTAATTCAGACGCACGGGCCGGTGAGATGAGAGCGCCGCATTTCCCAATTTGCAGTACGCGAAGGCGTCTCGAATTGTTTCAAAATTGGGCTGGTTCCTTGCGACGGGCTGCGACGATAGAGTCGCAGAGGCGAATTCTTGCGGGAATCCAGGCTGGGACAAAGCTACTGAACGGTGACGGTGAGCGTCGCGGTGCTGCGACCGAAGGCGTTTGTGGCGTACAGAGTGTACGCGGTGGTGGCCGAGGGCGTCACGGAAACGCTCGTGCCGCGAGTCGCGCCAACTTCCGGCGAAACGATCAGATACGAGGCCGAGGTTGTGCTCCAATTCAAGGTCACCGGCGTTCCCGCGGACACTGTCGTCGCACTGGCCGTGAAGCTATTGATCGTTGGCGCGGCGCCTTGCGGAACATTCGACGCCGTGTAAATCGTGTCCATCTTCACCACTTCGAAATCAGACGCGGTGACGCCATCGAGCAAATGGAGGTCGCTATTGTTCCAGTTGTCGTCCGGAGCGCCGCTGATGTACATCGAGCTGCCGTTATCGGCCATGATCATGCCGTATTGTTGCAGCGCGGTCAGAATCACCTGGTTCGTCGCTGAGAAGCCACTGATGTCGAAGCTCGCCTTGAGGCGCAGCCGCATGCCCATTGGCGCGGCATAGGAGTTCGTAGAAGTGGCTGCCCAATGAGTTGCGGGCAGGACGAACGCCGCCTGGCTGTTCTGCAGCGTGAAGCGGATGGCGTGGTGGATCGCGCCGCTGGCCACTTCGTCATAGCGCACCAGGCCCGCGAAAATCGAAAGCCCAGCGGCATCAGCGGACGTCCACGTATAGGGTCTCTGCTCGTTGTTCAGCAAATCCCACACCGCGGCTGAGGCAGCGTTCCAGCTTCCGTCACTGTTCGGATAGCTGCTATAGAGCTCGTAGAGCCAGCAATTCGAGTTGTCGAGCACGAGCACATGCCGGTCGCCGCTGCCGGGATTTGGATAGCCCTCAATCGGCGCATCGGAAGGCACCGGCATGGGTCCCGGGTCGCTTTCATCGCCGTAGGCCGTGAAATCAATCGGGACGAACGCCTGCCCGGCGCCGACGACCACGTATGGAATGCCGATTGAGCTGCCGTCATATTCGCCGGAGCCAAAATCCGGATGCAGGATGACGCTCGGCCCGATGAAATTGATGTAGGCGGCTGAATTGGGATCGATGTCCGCGGCGGAAATATCCGTGTTCCAGGCGTTGTCTGAGGGAAAAGGGATGAAGCCATTCAAGCTGGCACCTTGGCCGAGACTGATTTGGCTGCACGCGCTCGTATTGACCGTCGAATTCACCTGCAGATTCACGCTATTCGAACTGGCGCTGCCGGGATTGGGATTGACGACCGTGACAGCGAAGGTTCCGGCGGTGGATGCGTTGCCTGTCGCGGTCAGTTGCGTGGATGAGACGAACGCTGTGGTCAACGCTGAGCCCGCCAGCGTCACTTGCGCGCCCGCTACGAAATTCGAACCGCTGACCGTAATCGAAAATGCGCCGGTAGTGATCGGAGATGGTTGAATGCCGCTGATCGAAGGAATCGGATTGAGAACATCAACGGTGACGCTGCTGCTCAGCGATGAATCGCTCGCGCTCACCGCTTCAATCGTCACAGCATTTGGACTCGGCACGACTGGCGGAGCCGTGTAAAGGCCCGCGGTGCTGATCATGCCTGACGTCGCGCTGCCGCCCACAGTTCCGTTCACCGACCACGCGACGTTACTGCTCGCTTCGCCCGTTACCGTGGCCGTGAATTGCTGCGTGCCGCCGACACGCAGATTCGCGCCGGTGGGAGAAATCGTGACGCTAGGATTCGAGCCGCCCGAGCCGCTGCCGGAACCGCTAGAGGAACCGCTTTTGCCGCCGCTCACCGCGCCGCAGCCCATCATAAGAATCGCTGCGATCGCTGCGTAGAAAATCAGCGTCGCTCGCTGGACTGATTTCGTGGCTCGGCCGCTGGTTTTCCTGATGCGCATTGAGGCTCAGCCGTGACAGGTTCTCCGCACTCGCCGGCGCATGTCCGAGTGATGCGGAGTGCGAACGACCTGAAATTATGAGTCACGCGGCAGTACGCTTCTACTGGCCCAATGGCCAATATCTGTACAGTGCCGCCCGGCCTGAACCCTCGGATGTTGAAGATTTCCTCTTTCTTGCGGGCTTCTCGGAATATTCAGTATACTTCCGGCTCATTAAGCACCAATTCGAAGCATGCACTTCTTCAAAAGAACAGCCATCTGGGCCACGGTAAAGGGCCTAGCACTCGGCCTCGGCCTGATCGCGATATTCTCCGCGATCCTGTTGCTTTCCGACCTGGGACACAGGAAGACGGCCTCCGCAGCGTCATCGGATTCGCGTACCCATTCCAGCGCGGCCAGCCGGAACTATAAAGCTGCCATCGTATACTTCGCCCGCGACGCCGGCACCGATCTATGTGTGCAGGGGTTGATTGACGGCTTGAAAGCCAGCGGGCTCGAAGAAGGCAAGAACGTGGAAATCGCTCGCGCGGACGCGCAGGGCGAAATGATCAACATTCCGGCCATCCTCCAGAACTACGACAGTTCCGATGTGGACGTCATTATGACGATTACCAC
>DASPVY010000332.1:0-6125 GCA_035622115.1 Candidatus Acidiferrales bacterium | reverse complement strand
CGCGATGGGCCGCGCGGCAGGCGGCGTGAACGGAATGGATCTTGGCAAGGACGATTTCGTCGTCAGCATGGATGCAGTCCAGCCCGACTTCGGAATCATCGCCAAAGAGTACAAGACCACCACGCAGAATCTCGACGAGCTGGAAAGCGATCAGATTCGCGATTCGCTTACCTCGCTGATGCTCACCGTAGCGGAGAAAGGCTACGGCAAGCGCACGCCGCTGGCGGAATATCGCGTGACCTCGCGCGGCGGCAAGGGCGTCATCAATCTCAAGTCCACGGATCGCAATGGCGCGGTCGTCGCCGCGCTTCAAGTGAAGGAAGATTCCGACGTGATGATCATCACCGGGCAGGGCAAGGTGATCCGCGTGCATTCCGGCGAGATTCGCGAGGCTGGACGCTCAACCCAGGGCGTTCGCCTGTTGCGCCTGGACGAAGGCGACCGCGTTGCCGCCGCCGCAGCCATCCTCGAAGAGGAAACCGGCGAAGCCGAGACGAAAGCCTAACGGCGAAAGAAGTGGGAACAAGAAAGACGTCACTCGGAGGACATGTGAAAGCAGCGTGTCGAGCTTCTTTTCCCAACTTTCATAACGTGCGACTGTGTATGCGTGGCGTTAGTACAAAAGGCCCAATTCGTTCTATTGACCACGCGTATCCCCTGCGTTGCAATCAGCATCCAATTAACTGAGGGAGGACGCCGATGAGCTATAAGGCACGTATGGCGCTGAAGTCTCTCTCCGAGAATATTCAGCGTAACACCCCGCAAATCGAAGAAGCTTTTCGCAAAGCCGGAATTAGCCCCGACCCCGCATTGGTGTATTCAGCCGCGAAATATTTCGAAGCACTAAATAGACTCGCTACCGAGTAGCTGGGCCAAATCCGTGACAGTTTGGGTTTTGCGGCCCGATTACTTGGAGTATATCCATACCCCTTCTGTGTGAAATGCATAATCACAGCAATCTCTCTCTTGATTTTCGAGAGCGTGCCCTACATCGGTGGGGGCAAATAGTATCCCGGCCGCGTGCGAATTCTCACGCCGGGGCGATCCACGGTCACTTTGATTTCATGGAAGCCGGACGCCGCGTCGCTCGCCGGGCGGTAGCTCAGCGTGTACTGTGCGTGGAGTTCCCCGCCAATCTGATCCATGGCCTTCTGAATTGAAACATCCTTCATCGTGCTGATGTGCCGGCCGCCTGTGGCGGCGGTGGCGACTTCGAGCGCGTGATTTTTCACCGTGTTCGACGCGTGCTGCACCACCCAGATCGCCAGCGACAACAGATCCATATTTCCGCCCTCGGCCGTCTGTTCATTCTGGGGAGTCTCGGGAACGCCCGGAGGCAAAGGCACCGGGAATGTTCCCGGTGGCCCGATGGAAGCGGGTTCATATTGCTTTGGTGCGTTCCGGAATTCCGCGGCTGTCGTGCTGAGGCCGATCGTGTAAATCGTGACGTTGGCCAATTCGGCTTCGCGCAGCGCGGCGCCAAGTTTCGATTCGCTGCCGGAATCCACCGCTTCTCCGATGATCAACAGGATTCTCCGCTCGCGCGGCGGCTGGTTGCTCAGCAGCGTGACGCCCTTGCTAATTCCGTCGTAAAGCCGAGCGCTGGAGGTGCCCAGCGGCAGCTTGTGTATTGCCGTTTCGATGGCATCGTCGTCGGAGGTGAAATTCTCTTTTATCTCGACGGTGCCGTCGTAGCTGAGAACTGCAGCTTCGGCCGTCGGCCCCATGACGGTTTGTGTGAACACGATTGCCGACTGCCGCACGGCGGGAAGAAGCGATTCAACGCGCGCGCTGGTCTCAACCAGTAGCGCAATTGCCAGCGGATCTCCGCCCAGGTCGAAGTGGTCAATCTTCTGCTCGACGCCGTTGTCAAAGATGTGAAAATCCTTCTGTTCGAGATTCAGAACCAGATCGTCATCGCGGCCCCGCGCGGTTACCGGCGCCGTGATCTCCGTCGCGCGCACGCGAATCGGGCGCTGCGAGGTCTGGGGCTGCGGCGAAGGGCTATCCGGCAGATTGCCTGGCGCTTGGGGCGCTGCGTTCGGAGGAGGGTGAATCGGCCCGGCTGGTTCTTGCGCGCTTGCCAGCGGTGCGCAGGCGAGCGCGGCAGCCAGCACGGCAGCGGGCGCGGCCCAGTGGCGGCATGGCAGGGGCAAGGTCATTGGCGTCAGTGTATGTGATTCCAGCGCGGAAAGGTATGTTGCACGTGGAACGCATCTGGCTTTTCAGCCGGGCGTTCTCCTAGAATGTCAGATTCGGTTGAGCGTCGTTCCGGAGGAAGCATGAGCCGTTTGCGCCATCTCCC
The DNA here is from genome assembly GCA_035622115.1 of Candidatus Acidiferrales bacterium. Taxonomy (GTDB): domain Bacteria; phylum Acidobacteriota; class Terriglobia; order Acidiferrales; family UBA7541; genus Palsa-147. Next base: position 3,820 of record DASPVY010000332.1, on the reverse strand, counting down.
GATGTCCAAGCTTGCGTATCACGATCCACTCTTCATGGAGAGCCTGCCCGCGCGGCCTTTGCGGATTTTGGCTGAGTATCTGGATCCGCTCTCGCGCATGCGGCGGGAGAACATAGCGGACACGATCGTGATGTTCGGTTCGGCGAGGATCAAGTCGCGCGAACAGACCGAAGAAACCATCAAGCAGTTGAAGAGAGCAGGGATGAAGACGCGCGCGAGTCGCGGCTGGCGCGAAAGAATGCGGATGGCCCGCGCGGCGCTGGGGATGTCGCGCTACTACGAAGAAGCCCGCGAACTTTCGCGGCGGATCACGGAATGGTCGTTGACGCTGGGTACCGACCCGCGGCGCTTCGTGATTTGTTCAGGCGGCGGGCCGGGCATCATGGAGGCGGCGAATCGCGGCGCATATGAAGCCGGCGGTACGTCCATCGGGCTGAGTATTCAGCTTCCTCACGAACAGCGGCCAAACCCTTACATCACTCCCGCGCTCAACATCTGCTTCCACTATTTCTTCATGCGCAAACTGTGGTTCGCGCAGATGGCCAAGGCGCTCATCGTTTTTCCGGGCGGCTTCGGCACGATGGACGAATTGTGGGAAATGCTGACGCTTCTGCAAACCGGGAAGCTGTCGTCACACCACATGATTCTGATTTATGGCCGGAAGTATTGGGACAAGGTCATTAACTGGCAAACGATGGTTCGCGCCGGGACGATGAACGACCGCGAATTGAAGCTTTTGAAATTCGCCGATTCAGTGGACGAAGCGTTTGAAAAATTGCGCGAAGATCTAAAACATCGAAGTGTGGTCACTACGGACTGGCCGCTGCATAGCTGGCCGACGGGATAAGCCTCCTCCGAGTCGATTCGATCCCGCTGCCAGAGAATGATTTCGGAGCGTTCCAGACTGGCGCGGCTCTCCATGAATTTTCCGCTCACGAAATAAGAAAGAGGGAATGGGACAAGTCCCATTCCCCCTTTCTGCGTGTGTGCCAGGTGTTGGGGTTAATTCGAAGATACGTTCAGGTCAGGCTCGAAGACCGCCATGAATCGCTGCTTCTCATGCGCATCATGCAGAAGCACCACCGGGGCAATGCGCAGCGATTTCTTGCACTGTCGGCAAGTGGCCGACTCGCCCTGGAGATCCTGAACAAAGCCGTCGGTGAAGTGATACGAAGCGCGGGGGCGCCGGGCTGCCTTGTCGCCGGCCGCGCCACAGTGCGGGCATGTATATTCCAACCGGTCCTCCTGCGGGTCGCGGTCGAGCGCGGCCCACCCCGTGTACCGGAGGCCTACCGTTTCGTTGGATGTCCTATTCATGTCGAAACCTCAATCGGCTCTCAGTTTGCATATCCATTCGATGCGTAGTAGCAGGACAATGATGCTTTTGCGGCACACATAGTCTGCATGTCGTTAAGTTGCAATAAGATACGTCACTTGTAGCAGCAAGGCTACGTATCAACCCTGAAAACATGGGCTATTTCGGGCACTCCGGAATCTCGACGGTGTCTATCTGTCCAAGATCGCGCGATTTCAGGGCGCTTACCGGGCGCGGAAGCAGGGCGTCGCCGGCAAAGGCGCTCCGCGGCGATAACGCCGCTCTCTTGCTTGCAAAGGAGGAATGCCCATGCGCGATCCTGGTTTGCTTGCCGATTGCCTGGTAGACCAAGGCGGGAGGGCCTCTGCGCGCGCCGGGCGCCGGCGCAGCGGGGCCCTGGCCCTTTCCGTGTTAATTCAAGCCGCGGGCGTCGCGGCGCTCTTAATCGTGCCCATTTTCTTTCCTGGCGAAATTCACGGGCGATACTCCTACGTTCCGCTTCCGCCATTTCATGGCGGAGGCCATGCGGCCACCTCGCAAGCGGGCCCTCCCAAGCCAATCGTCGACCGGCCGCGACTGAATCCGCTTGAGCTCCTCCAGCCTCCCGTGATTCCTGCCCATCCTTCGGATGCGCGCGACTCGGGCGAATCCGAGGGCGGCCCACCATCGGTCGGAAACGGCGGCGGCACGGGCGACGGACCAGGAGTGGATTTTGGTACGGGCCCTTCGATTCTGATTCCGGCCGCGCCGCTTCCGAAGCCGCCGGAACCTCCCGCAGTCGTCCGCAGGAGCGAACTGGTTCAAGAGGCGATGCTGATCACGCGGATCGATCCCGTTTATCCGCCCGCAGCGATTGCCATGCACATGGCCGGCACGGTGCAGCTGCGGGCGATCATCGGCACTGACGGCATGGTAAGACGGCTCGACGTTTTGAGCGGAAATGCGATTCTCGTGCGCGCTTCGATCGACGCGGTTCGCCGATGGAGATATCGTCCCACGATTCTTGATGGCAAACCGGTTGAAGTGGAGACTGACATCACCGTGATTTTTCAATTGACGAATTGAGAGATGAACGCCGAGGCCCCGGGGCGGAACCGGGTCAGCCACCCCGCCGGCCCGGCTCACATTGGTTCACGGTCAAGCTAGAAGTGAATTACGATTCCCGCCGATATTCGCGCATTGTTCTGCGTGGCGCTGGCGAAGCGAGTGATGATGTCGTCGATCTGGATCGCGCGAATGGAGATGTGCGGAGCCGTGGGAATGTCGATCCCGCCGCCGATGGCCGTGGCGAAAGACGTCTCGCCCGCGCTGGCCACGTCCGCGTGCCCCGCTCCGAACATCACGTGAAAGAACGGCGATACCGGCGCAGGAAACGAGAACTGGGGCCCGAACAGGTAACTTTGAAGGCTCGTGCTCCCGATGGAAGGCGAGCCATAGGTCCGGCTGAAATCGCCGACGATACCCGCGAATCTCACCACTTTGTAATTCAATGAAACATCCCAGCCGTTCTGATTTGCAGTGATGCCGGTCTGATTGAACCGTTCGTAAGAATAGCCCCCGAAGAGTTCCACCTGTGCCTTCGCGGAGCCAGCCGACAAGAAAATGAACGCCATGACGATGAAGATCTTTCGCATTCAACGAACCTCCGAGTGGAGTTGTGGATTGCACGCGCCAAATCTCAACGTGCGGCGCCTGCGTTAGGGGCGGCGGAATCAGCCGGTGATTAACGCGCACCCTGGCCGGTCTCTGGTTCGATGATTTGAACGAAACGCTGGTTGCAGGAGCCGGGCAGAAAGATCAGAGCAGGGGTTCGCCCGTGTTTTGCGCGACGATTTCTCGCACGGTATCGCGCAGGCGCACGATCTCGTGCCAGTCGGCTTCTTCCGCCCCCGCGTTCAATTCGATTCTCGGAAGGACGAGCGGGCCTAGCGTGACCTCGACGCGCCCATGCTTCGGCAGAAGCGTCTTATCGCGAAGAATTTGCCGCGCGCCTCGCAGGGCCACGGGGCAAATGGGGCGTTGCGTTTCGACGGCGGACTTGAACGCACCAAGTTGGAAGGGGCGAATTCCGGGCGCCGACGTAAAAGTTCCCTCGGGATAGACGATCACGGAATGGCCATGGGCCAGGAGTTTTGCGACTTCTTCGGCCTGCTGGACGCGCGCTTGCGAATCGCTGCGATCGAATGTTAGGTGTCCGAGGCGCTGGACGAATGTGCCGATGAACAGCATCGAACCGGCTTCGCCCTTGGCCACGAAGCGCGCGTCCGCAGGCAGGACAGCCAGCGTGACCAGAACGTCCAGATAGCTTGAATGATTGGGAGCAAAAATCCACGGCCCTGAGGTTTTTAATTCATTTAACAAATCCGCATGGTTCACCGATAGCCCAACGCCCGCGCAACGGAGCATGGCCCGGACGCCCGCGCGCGTGAGCTTCGACGCAGCTTGCCGATTTGGCGCGAGCTTGACCCCGATCCACAAAGGGACGACGAACACGCCAAAAACGGC
>DASPVY010000331.1:0-5710 GCA_035622115.1 Candidatus Acidiferrales bacterium | reverse complement strand
AACGAGATGCGCTTGCTAGCGTCTGGTGTTGGAAGTGCTGAGGGCGTCGAGGAACGCGTCGCGGATATCGCGCTGCGGCGAGGAGTTCAAATTGTGGTCTGGAAGCGGGGTGCGGAGGGCTCGGTGGCCTTCACCGCCGCAGGACGGAACGCGGTTCCTGCGATCCCGGTCGAGGTCGTCAGCACCAATGGGGCTGGCGATGGATTCGCGGCCGGATTTCTCACTGCGTACAGCCGCGATCTCGGGGTCACCGAGTGTTTGCGCTGTGGCAACGCTGCTGCTGGTTGGGTTGTGGCCCACGCAGGCTGCGCCGAGGCGATGCCTCGACCTGCTGAGTTAAAGCGAACTTTAAGCGCGGTCGGATCGAATCCCTCGGCAAGAAATCGCTAGGCGCGACGTCAGTTTCCTTCAAAACCATTCGGTTCTCACCGCAATAAGAGGAATAATCCGTCTTCGGCAGCCGTGGATTCGGCTGAGCCGCGCAGCTCCCCGCGTAGCGGATGGAGGATTTGATGAAGCCTTTGCTCTTTTCTCTTTGCGTCGTGCTTGCTTTCGGCGGGGCGCGCGCACAGCAGACCGGCTGGCAGCCATCGCCGGGACATACGCAACTCCCGCTGTGGCCGGGCACGGCGCCCGATCCGCAGCCAGTCGCCGGACCGGAGGTTGTTTCCGACGGTGGGGTGAGCAACGTGACGCGGCCTTCGATGACGATTTATTACCCTCCCGGAAAGAACACTGGCGCGGCGGTTGTCGTCTTCCCTGGGGGCGGCTACCAAGGGCTGGCCATCGATCTTGAAGGCACCGAGGTCTGTGATTGGCTGACGCCCAACGGGATCACATGCGTGTTGTTGAAATACCGCGTGACGACTGTCGGGCCGTATCCGAAATCGGGGCCGTATCCGGAATCACCGATGGCACTGGAGGATGCGCAGAGGGCCGTCGGACTCGTGCGCTTTCACGCGGCGGAGTGGCACATCGATTCTCACAGGATTGGAGTGCTTGGCTTTTCGGCCGGCGGCCATCTGTCCGCTGCCATCAGCACGCATTTCGACAAGCGCTTGTATCCGGCTGTCGATGCGGCCGACAAGGAGAGTTGCCGCCCGGATTTTGCGGTGGCTATCTATCCGGGACATCTGTCTCTGTCTGCGGCGGAATGGGATGCCAGGCAAGGCGTCAAAAAGTTTGTGGTTCCTCATCCGCCGAATGCGGATGAGGAGCTTGGATTGAATCCCGAAGTTCCGGTCACCCGCCATACGCCGCCGACATTCTTACTGCAGGCGGAGGACGATCACGTGGACAATGTCGATGACTCGCTGGCTTACTACATTGCGCTGAAGAACGCCGGCGTTTTCGTAGAAATGCATTTGTACGCGCAGGGCGGGCACGCGTTTGGCCTGCGGCGCACGAAGTTTCCGATAACCGCATGGCCTCATTTGGTGGAAACGTGGCTGGAAACGATCGGGATGATTTCGGAATAGACGCGCTCAGTTGGCCTAGCACTACCGCGCCGGACGTGCGAGGAGATCCGGCGACATCGATGCCCACCACTGGTCTGTTCATCTGTTGACGGTGCGCCATGGTGTGATTCGCCTCGCCTGGACTCCCCCAGGCGCGATAGAATCCAACTCGGCCACGCCGTCACGTCCATCGCTTAGAAAAACCGTAAGTTCAGTCTATGTAGTCGTCTACATGGATTAATGGATGGCGGTCAAGTCGCAGGCGTACGTACACTACTGCTGCCCAGCGGCCGCGCGCGCGTACTCCATGAACCTGTGTCGCTTTCTGGCACGAGGATTTTCAATGCTGGGAATTGGCGAAACCTCAAGTCTTTCACGCCTTCTTGCTGTGTCCGGAAGGATCTGGGATCAGATTCAGGCGGATGACTGCTGGGATCTGGCGGCGCAAATGTCCTTCTTCTTCGTCCTGGCTCTTTTTCCATTCTGTTTGGTTCTTGCCGTAGTCGTAGGATGGTTGCCGTCAACCACGCTTTGGAGATCGTTCGCAACCTGGATGGTCGCGTATCTGCCCCCCGATTCCCGAAATCTTGTTTTTTCCACGGTATTGAGCCTGGCGAATGGCTCGCCTGGATTCTTGTCGTTGGGCGTTGTAGGCAGCTTATGGAGCACGTCGTCCGGCTTCGTGACTTTGATGGAAGCGCTGAGCGTCGCATTCGGCGCCAAGGATTCGCGTTCGTTTTTGCACAAGCACGCCCTCGCTGTCGTTGCCACGATCTTAGCGGCCGTGTTTGCGCTGGCTAGTTTCGGGGCTATGGCTGTCGGACGCAGAGAGTTTGAGTCCGCATATTTATCGGCAAGGGCTTGGGATCCGCCGCCATTCGTCTGGGCAATCGGCCGCTGGACGGCTGTCCTGGTGATCATGTGCCTGGCCGTCGATCTGATCAATTTTGTTTTCCCAAACAGCAAACGCAGGTGGCATTGGCTCACTCCGGGCACGGCGTTCGTCGTGCTGATGACGGTGATTTCGTCCTTCGGACTCAACATTTACGTCCGGCACTTTTCGTCGTATCCCCGGATCTATGGAACGCTGGCCGGATTCATCGTGCTAATGTTGTGGATCTATATCGTCAGCGTCATCCTCCTTGTCGGCGCGGAAACGGACCGCGAACTGGAAAAGCTCCGTCGGGAGCCCAGGGCCTCGTGAAATCTCGCGTCGGCCGGTTTGTCGTGGCGGATTTGCCTCGCAGGGCCAGGTGTTGGGGCGCTTCGCTCGCCGTGTTGCTCATTTGCTTTTCAGCGATACGTCTAAAAGCGCAGCAGACGCAGCCGGATACAAATGCCGGGTTCGAGGGACAGCCCGTCACGAGCGTCGTCATCGCCGCGGCGTCGAGTGTGGACCTCAACGCCATGCGCCAATTGATCAAGCAACAATCCGGCCAGCCCTTTTCGAATGACGCGCTGCGCGAAAGCGTTCAGGCTCTGCAGCAAACGCAAAAGTTTTCGCAGGTTCAAGTGAGCATCGACCCGGAACAAAACGGAATTCGCGTGTTGTTCATTCTTCAGCCGGCGGATTACGTGGGCACAATCGAATTTCCGGGCATCGGAACAAGGCTTCCTTACACACAGTTGTTGCAATCGGTGAGTATTCCCCAGCAGACCGCGTATTTCCCGGAACTTTTGGAGGCAGGAAAAAACAACTTGCTGAATTATCTGCACAAGAACGGGTATTTCGCGGCGGAGGTTCAGCCGGAAATCCAACGGGATGAGCCGCATCGAGTGGTGAATTTGATCTTCCGCTGCACTCTCAAAAAACAAGCCAGGATTCGCGACATCAAGTTGAGCGGAATGTCGGAACGGGAGAGCGCGGATCTGCAGAAGGCGCTAAAGGGAATATGGGCAATGCTGAAGGCTGAATCCCTGAAGCCCGGCCAAAAATATTCTCAGCAGCGCGTGGACAAGTCGATCGCCTTCATGCGCGCTCACCTCCGGTCCAACACGCGACTGGCCCCGGTTATAAAGTTGAGCGCCACGAATTACGATGCGTCCACCAACCGGGTGGACGTCGTCCTTGACGTTACGCCGGGACTGCGCGTTTCCGTTCGCGTCTCGGGTGCACACGTATCCAGGCGAATGCTGCGGAAGCTGGTTCCCGTTTACGAAGAGGATGCCGCCGACCAGGATCTGATTGAAGAAGGCAAAAGGAACCTCACAGCCTATTTCCAGACGAAGGGCTACTTCGACGTGACCGTCGATTCGCACACGGATCATCAGGGCGGCGCGGTCAACATCGCATATGAAGTCAGCCGCGGGTCGAAGCATCGCCTGAGCGGCGTTTATTTTGATGGAAATGAATATTTCTCTGACAAACAGCTCAGAGAACACGTCTCGGTCGAGAAGGGCCTGTTTTTCCTGCACGGAAGTTACAGCGAACAACTGGTCAGCAAGAGCGTCGCCGCGCTGATCGGATTATACAAAGACGAGGGATTCGAATCCGTTTCGATCAAGCCCAAGGTGGAGGACTTCAACCCCGAAGTCGTTGTTACCTTCGAGATCAAGGAAGGCCCGCGCGACACGGTCGCAGCATTGGATGTAACCGGGAACAAAACGCAACCGCTATCCGCGCTCGAGCACAAAAATGCATTGCGGCTGAAGCCCGGGAAGCCTTTTTCGCCGAAATTTCAGGAACTGGACCGCACTGATTTGCTCGCGGCATACCTCGATCGCGGATATCTGAATGCTGCGGTCCGATCGTCAGCTGCCCCGACTCCGGAAGATCCCCACAAGATAAACGTGACCTTCGCCGTCGAGGAAGGCCCGCACACCAATATTTCCGATGTGGTTTTTCTGGGAGAGAAACACACCAGACCGAAGTTGATCGAAAAAGTCGCGGAAACCTCGGTGAAACCGGGACAATCGCTCAGCGAAGGCGAGTCCTTGCAAGCGGAGAGCGATCTCTACAATCTGGGAATTTTCGATTGGGTGAACGTAAATGCCCTGCGTCCCATCGTTGATCAATCCACGGAAGAGCTTCTCATCAAGGTGCACGAATCGGCTCTCAACACGATGGACATCGGACTCGGGCTCGAAATCATCCCTCGTGATGGCAACGTGCCGACAAATTCCGTCGTTGTGCCGGGTATCCCACCGATCAGCCTCGGCAACAAATTCACCGTCAGCCAGAAGAGTTACGTCGGCCCGCGAGTCGAATTTGATTTTTCGCGGCACAATCTGTGGGGCTCGGCCCAAACGGGCACGATTGGTACGATCGTCTCGCGGCTCGACCAGCGCGTTTTCGCGAATTACTCCGATCCACGCTTCATCGGTTCTTCCTGGAGTTCGTTGCTCAGCGTATCCGCGGAACGCACGACCGAAAACCCGATCTACACGGCGGAGGAAGGGCTCGCGTCCCTTCAGTTTCAGAAGGCGCTGAACAAGAAACGCACGAAAAATCTCATCCTGCGTTATAGCTTTCAGCGCATCGATCTTTACAACATCATTATTCCAAATCTTGTTCTGCCGTCGGACCAGCGCGTCCGGCTCTCGACGTTCGATGTCGAATATACCCGCGACACGCGAGATAAGCCGCTCGATGCGCATCACGGCGTGTACCAGACGTTTGACTTTGGGGTGACGTCAAAAGCCTTTGGCGCCAGCGACGACTTCCTGCGGTTTCTCGGACAGACCGCATTCTATTTTCCGGTCAAGCCGTGGCTGGTCTGGGCCAATAATTTTCGATTGGGACTGGCCGAACCTTTCAACGGCAGCGAAGTCCCGCTCGCCGAGCGATTCTTTTCCGGCGGCGCCGATTCTCTTCGCGGATATCCAATCAACGGAGCAGGGCCCCAGCGGCCCGTGCCGGTCTGCAGCAATCCGTCTGATCCCTCCACCTGCACTCTGATCAGCGTTCCGGTCGGGGGCGACATGCTCTTCATTTTTAATTCCGAGGCGCGCTTTCCGCTGCCCATTTACCATGGGCTCGGAGGCGTGATTTTCTACGACGGCGGAAACGTGTACAGCAGTATTAATTTGCGTCAGTTTGCAGATCAATTCACGCATTCGGTGGGAATCGGGCTCCGTTATCAGACTCCGGTCGGCCCCATTCGTTTTGATGTTGGATACAGGATCACATCGGTCCCCGGTGTGAACGCCGCGCAATATTTTGTAACCGTGGGGCAATCGTTCTAGCGGCCGGAAGCAACTAAGAATAAGAGGGCAGGTGCTGCGCTTGAGCGGTCAGAAAATAATGCGACGAT
>DASPVY010000330.1:0-2883 GCA_035622115.1 Candidatus Acidiferrales bacterium | reverse complement strand
CCAGATGGTTGACGATTTGAATCTCGACGTGAAGATCGTCACTTGCCCGATCGTGCGCGAGCCGGACGGTCTGGCGATGGCTTCGCGCAACGAGTATCTCAGCGCGGACGAGCGGCACGCGGCGACTGCGCTCTATCGCGCGCTCGGAGTAATGAAGGATGAGATCGACGCAGGGCAGCGCGAAACGACGCGTCTCAAGGAGGCGATACGTCAGGAGTTCGATCGCGAACCCCGAGCCGCGCTGGATTACGCTGAAATCGTGGATGCGGCCACGTTCGAGCCCGTCGTCCTCTTGCGCGGCACGTGCCTCGCGCTTGTCGCCGCATTCGTCGGGAAGACTCGCCTGATCGACAACGCTCTGATCGAAGATTCGGGCGATTCAATTTCGGTAATTCTCTAGTCTTCAGCCGCTGTTTTCGTAGTCGCCGCCATTCCGAGGCCCAGTTCCTGCCGGAGGCGAGGAATCTCGCTTCAATTTTTCTTGTTCACGCAGCAAAGTCGCATCGAAAGCAGACTTCTTGCATGCTCTCGTCGGCGCGAATCAGTGCAAAATTGCCGACGCGCATCTCCCATCGAAAAATCCTCTCGCCGAATCGCCTCACAATCTCCGGCAGCACGAGAATATCGACATCGCCCTCGGCAATCGTCACGTGCGGAATCCAAATCTCCGCGGCGTAGTATTCGTTGATTCCCGTCGCGAACGAAGCCGCGGATGCAGCGATTCGCTCGTGAGCCGCCGCCATTTCCGCCGTGCGGATCACCGGCAGATAAATCACCGGCTCCTTGCGCGTGAAGATTCCGATTCCGCTTGTCTGTACGGAAAAACTTCGCGTTTGCCTGGCGAGAGACTCGAGCGCGGCCTGCGCGCGCGGCAAGTCGTATTGTTCCGCGACGTGGTAGGAAAAGTGCGGAAAGCGCTTGGCGTGAATTCCGCGAACGCCGAACTCCTGCCGGAGTTCGTCCCACAATTGCTCCACGTGCTCGCGGTCCGCGCCATCGAGAAGTGTGACGATTCCCTGCATGGGGCGCGCTCAGCCTTGCTCGATCGTCTTCAACACATCGGCGGCATGACCTTTGACGCTGACGTTGTCCCAAATCTTCCGGATTTTTCCGTCCGCACCGATCCAGAACGTCATCCGCACGATCCCAAGAAACGATTTCCCGAGAAACCGCTTCATCCTTCGCGCGCCATAGGCTTCAATCGTCGTGAACTCCGGATCCGAGAGCAGCGGAAAATTCAGCTTGTGCCGTTCCTTGAATTTCGCCTGCGTCGCCACGCTGTCCGCGCTGCAGCCGATGATCACCGCGTTGACCGCGTCGAATTTTTTCCTGGCGTCCCGAAACTCGGTCGCTTCATTGGTTCAGCCCGGTGTCAGCGCCTTCGGAAAAAAATAAAATACGACATTCTTGCCGCGATAATCCGCAAGCGCGACCTCGCTGCCGTCGTCCGCGGGCAACCGAAAGGCCGGCGCCTTTTCTCCAACTTCGAGTTTGGCCATTTCAGTCTAACTTTCGCTCAAAATGCGTCGCAGAATGTCGTTGACCGCTTGCGGATTCGCCTGCCCGCGCATTTCGCGCATTACCTGTCCGACGAAAAACTTGAACACGTTTTCATTTCCTGCCTTGTATTTCGCCGCGTTCTCCGCATTCTTCTCCACAATTGCGCGCGCCACCCTCTCGATCGCGCCCGCATCGCTGACTTGCGAGTAGCCCTCGGATGCGATAATTTTCGCCGGCTCTTCTCCCGTCGCAAACATACGGGCGAACACTTTCTTTCCGCTCGCCGCCGTGATTTCGCCCGCGTTGATTTTCACCACCAGCGCCGCCAGCGCCTCCGGCGTCACCGTCGAATCGGCGATTTCCTTGCCCGCTTCATTCAGCCGGCCGAGCAATTCCGTGGCAATCCAATTGGCCGCGGCTTTTGCCGGCGCCCCGGCGCGCACAGCCGCCTCGAAATAATCCGCGAGCGCCTGCGTTGCCGTCAGCACTCCGGCATCGTAGGGCGTCAGCTTGTATTCGCTCGCGAATCGCGCGCGCCGCGCCGCGGGCAGTTCCGGCATCGCCGCTCGAACCTGATTTTCAAGCGCCGCGCTCACGTGGACCGGCAGCAAGTCCGGGTCCGGAAAATAACGATAATCGTGCGCGAATTCCTTGGAGCGCATCGGCTCGGTCCGCCCCGTCGCGGAATTGTAAAGCCGGGTCTCCTGGGCGATCGTTCCGCCCGACTCGATCACGCCGATTTGCCGCTCGATTTCGTGCTCGAGCGCACGCTGCAAGAATCGGAACGAATTCAAATTTTTCACTTCCGCCTTGGTCCCGAATTTCTCCGCGCCGCGCCGCCGCACGCTGACGTTCGCATCGCAACGCAGCGAGCCTTCCTCCATGTTGCAGTCGCTCACTCGGGTGTAAAGCAATATCTGCTTCAGCGCCGTGAGATACGCGTGCGCTTCCGCCGGCGCCCGCAAATCCGGCTCCGAAACAATTTCAATCAGCGGTACTCCGCAGCGATTGAAATCGATGTAGCTGTAAAGGGCCGAATCGTCGAAGCCCTCGTGCAAATTCTTCGCCGCGTCTTCTTCCATGTGGACGCGCGTGATTCCCACGTGCTTGGCCGCGCCCGCCCCTTCCACTTCGAGCCGGCCGCCAGTGGCGAGCGGCAGTTCGTACATCGAAATCTGGTAGCCTTTCGGCAAGTCGGGATAAAAATAATTCTTTCGCGCGAATCGCGAGCGTTCCTGTACCTCGCAATTCAGCGCGATCGAAGCGCGGAGCGCCAGTTCCAGCGCTTTGCGATTCAGCACCGGCAGGGCGCCCGGCAATCCCAGGCACACGGGACACGTATTCGTGTTCGGCGGATCGCCGAAGCGCGTGGAGCAGGCGCAG
>DASPVY010000329.1:0-3332 GCA_035622115.1 Candidatus Acidiferrales bacterium | reverse complement strand
TTCCAAACGCCGTTTGATAGGCGCCGACGGTCACAGGTAAATTCGTCGAGGTGGTATCGGTGGCGACGGCAATGTATCCCGATGGCTCGAACACGACGCTTGGGCCGCTTTGCGTTCCTTCCAATCCGTTCCCGGCCAGCAGGGTTGAAAACACCATCGAAGCGCCGCCAGTATTCAGCAAAGTGAGCGCAAGCGCGTTCGCGGATGAGCCGAGCGTAGATCCGTCCGTCACTGGATAGTTGCTCGACGAAGTCGTCCCCACAATCGCGACTTCGCCTTCCGCGTTGACGGCCAGCTCGCCTCCCGCTTCCGTGCCGCTCCCACCAATAAACGCCAGATACGTCAGCGACGCCGAGTCTTGAAGATTTGGATTCAGTTCGGCGACAAAAAAGTCCGCGCCGCCACCAGGCCCTATTTCGGTGCCGGAGGATTCGGGGAAACCGGAGTTCACACACGTTCCGGCGATATATACGTTCCCCATGCTGTCGAGGCCGACGCCGCTTGCGGAATCTGCTCCCGAACCGCCGAGAAACGTTGTGTAGGTAAGCGAAACGGACGGGTCGATGATTAACGCCGCCGAGCGATCATAGTGCGGCACCCGGAACGAGATCGCCCTGTCTTCATCGATAACAAAGCCGCCCTCGACCGGAACCCGGCGTCCCGCCACGGATTGATAGATCAGCGGCTTGAGCAGGCGCATCGTCGCGACGCCTCGCTCGACCATCAAGTCGCCATTGTCAGAGAGCTCTAGAATCCCCGAGCCGGTTATGCGAAAACGCAAGCCGCGCAAATCAGCGCCCGGCCCCACATCAAAGTCGACTTCCATTCCAGTCGAGCCGCTCCGGGCGATCCAGTCGATTCCCGGCGTCACGTCGCGCCAGCGTGCTCCAGCAAATAGCGGAACATTTGTGTGCCAATTCTGGCGGTTGCCGCCGAAAAAGTAGTTCGCGCGTGCTGCCAACTTCTTCTCTCCCCGCCATCGTGCACGAACCGGCGCAACCGATCTTAGGAACTCGATGCGAAAAGGCTTTGCAAGATCGGCGTCCGGAGAAGGTGCGTTTGCGCGACGCCTTCCCTGGCTCGTATAAATCGAGATTCCGTCGTCTTCGAGCCAAATCGAATAATTCTCCGAGCGCGCAACGAAACGAATGCCCTTTTGAAACTGGCCTTCATTCTTTTCGAACGCAATCGGCGCGAACGCGCGGAATTCTGAGACCGGCCCGGACATAGGCGCCACGCGCCCCGGAGGGCCGGCCGCAAAGCCGGAGGTCACGATTACGGTGAGCACCAGGGCCGCGACGAAATAGAACTTTTGTTTCATCGAAAGTTTAGGCCGGTGAAAATCACTTGCGCGGCAAGAAATCTGAAGGCATTAATCACGCGGAGTGCCGATTCGTGACTTCAGAACATCGCTGCCGGGATCTCCAGGATGAAACGCGAAGAAGTTTGCGCCGAACGAACGCGAAGTCAACGGGCAGTCGAGCCTAAGATTACGTAGGTAGTTTCACGCAGAACTAATTCAGACTCAGACAGGCAGAAAATTGGAGCGTCATTCGAGCGGCCACGAATACGCCGCATCTCCGAGTGGTATTTCGATATAGCCTTCTGCGGGCGATACGTCCAGCGGGACGCCGCTTTCCCAAACCGCCACGCCGAGGAGCAGCGACTTACGTCCTTTGACATCGAATAACCTCCTGCTGAGCGATGCTTCGATGATCCGCCCAACCCCGGCCGTCACGAATTCAGCGGGGTTGAGAAAGCACATGCCTCCGTGCTCGACGGTCAGCGATTCCAATTTCTTTTTGCGTATCTTAAGAGTGATCCGCATTTCCGTCGCATCCCAGATCGTCAGGCGAAGTTCGAATTCCTCGAAGGACTCGAGCAACCCCGGTGAAGGATCAACGCGAACGTAGAAATGCTCCTCGTCAAATCCGTAAAGAATATTCGAAAACGCAGATACGCGGCCATGCATCGCGCTCGCCCGGCGTTCCGCAGCATAGTAGCCGGCGCCGAGCCATTCGAAGTACGAGGATTCGCGGCCATCCACTGTAACTCGCAGGTAATCAGCCGGCTCCTCGCGTTTTACCGTCACCGGAACTCTCTTGATCGGCTTGGTCAGCGAGTCGGGGACTTCTTCGCCGAGGACTGCGTAAATCTGCGTCAGGTGAGCTCGGAAGAGAGCGTCGAATTCTGCGTCGTTTGCCGATCCATGCTCGGGGCCGAACCACCAGCACCAGTCGCTGCCTTCAGCCGCAAGGATCGATTCAAACGCGCGCGCAAGCGATTGCGAGCCCGCAGCGTGGCTCTTGGCGCCGTTGAAAGCCGCCGCACGCGCATAGACTCTTCGCGCTTCCGAGAGCAACTCCCAGGCCCGGACATCTTCCGCGTCGCCAATCCATACGTCGAAATTGGCGTTGATCCACGAGCCCGGGAAAATCGAGTCGATCGTAGGTATATCGCCCGCGGCGGCGATCGCTTCGGTCACCGTGAGAGGATGGATGTCCGGGTCGTTCTCGATTCTCGAATAGAACTGCCTGAGAAACTCGCGGCCATTCTCGCGGTAATACTCCCAGGCGTTTTCGCCATCGAGAATCACGCTGAGAGTCGGCGTGCGCTCCGAGTTCCACCGCTCGCCAACCAGCCGGATGCGGCGATGTAGGTCCTCGGCTGCTGTTTTTGCCTGGACGCGGCTGTAAACGAAACCGAGTAAATCGGAAAGATAGTGATCCCGAAAGAAGCCCACAATCTCGCGTTCACCCCGGCGCAATCGCCATGGCGAATAGAGCTGCTCCGCGTTTTCGGGATATCCCGCCGCATCGCGGGCGAAACCGATATTTCGCGTGCGGCCGAGGACGCCTTCATCGGTTGCGAACCAGCGGAACCCGATCTCGCTGGCCAGTTCAAGAACCTGATCCGATACCGATCCTTCCGAAGGCCACAGCCCAACCGGCGCCACGCGAAAGTGCTGCTCGTGGTACTGCCGGGCCCGCGTCAGCTGCTCTCGAGCATCATCGGAGTGGCGAAACGGCGGATTGGGAACGGGCGACTGAGGATTTGACACGCGCGCGATATCTGAATCGCACAGCAGCGGAAGAATCGGATGGTAAAACGGCGTAGTCGAGATTTCGATCTGCCCGCGTTCGGCCGCCGCACGATGTTCGGGAAGCACTCGCCCCAAAAGTTCCCGTTGCTTGGATTTCAAGTCCGTCTTGTCTTTTTCGGTGAAAGCTTTTCCCTTATGCGAAAGTGCGGAAACGACCGGGTCGCGAGCGAGATATTCTTCGTCCATCCACGCAAGTTGTGAGAGCAATTGCAGATCGCGCCAATCGCTC
>DASPVY010000328.1:0-13327 GCA_035622115.1 Candidatus Acidiferrales bacterium | reverse complement strand
GGAAGGAGTTCAGCAGATTCTGGCGGCGGCGACAGAATTAGCTCCCAGTCTTTCAAACGCGGAGATTACCGATTCCTGGTCGGGCCTGCGGCCTGCCACTCCAGACCATTTGCCGATTCTGGGTCCTACGGACGTTGAGGGTTTGTGGATTGCGACCGGACACTATCGCAATGGCATTCTGCTCGCGCCCGGTACGTCACGCGTAATGGCGGAATGGATTGTGGAGGGAAAGCCTTCACTCGCGCTCGATCAGTTCTCGCCCATGCGGTTTGCGTCGCAGCAACGAACTGCTGCACGTTGAATTACGGCCTCTTTTGGGCAATCAAAACGGATTGATTCTTACGCGCTGCGTTTCACGGTTTTCAGGCCCCGCGAGCGCTGAGGGCTGCCCGGGCCCGGTGAAAGTAATCTTCGACGCGTCGAACGAGAGCGGACGATCGAGGACAGCGTCAAGCGTTGTGCCCCGCGGCATTTCGGCTTCCGGCCCTCGTGTCAGGAGGACCGCGGCCAGCCCCGCGGCGGCGCCGATTCCAGCGCCGATACCCACCCCCGTTAGACTTCTCCCTGCCAGCCCGCCGATTCCGGCGCCCGCGGCGGTGGTCTGAGCCACAGTCCCGGCATCGCCTGCCTTGTCACTGTCGCCAATCACTTTTCCCTCGGCGTCGGTTGTCTCATTCCCGCCGGTACTCGCGTTGCTGGGAGCCCCGGCGAAGCTAACCATATAGGCGTTTGGGAGGATCAGCGTTTGCAGGCGCATCATGATCTCGCCGCGCCCTCTGACGCGTCCCGGACGCTTCGATTCGGTGATTTCGCCGCTAACGTAAGATCCAGCCGGAACGATCACTTTCCCATTCAGCATCACCGGAAATAGGGTCTCGAAATAGACCGGGTCGCCCACTTTGGCCGTGCGCGTCGAAATGCCATTGTGCAGAACCAGCGGCAGATGAGTGCCGACAGGCAGTTCCAAGAAGGCTGGAGACGCCGTGGGGCCAGGCGAGCTTGCTGGGGCAGGCGTCGGCGTATTGGCTGGGGCTGTTGAATCGGGCGCTGGAGAAGCCGCAGGCGGCGCTGCGGGCGGCCCTTGTGCTGGCAGAGTCGCTGCTGGCGGTGTCGCGGGGGGCGGAGGTTGTGCCGGGCCGTCCTGTTGGGCGCTGGCGGCCGTAATCGCAGCAAAAGTGAGCGCCACTGCTAGTAGGAAACAACGCGTGAAATATGCCGGGTGGTGGCTCATGTCTCGCGATCTCCCTCGGCTTGTCTTGAGGCCTTTTGGGCTGAACCCGTACAGATCGGATGCGGGCGTTGCGGAAGCGGATGCCAGCCCCCGAGTCCAAGCCAACGCTCGTTATACTTACTGTACCGCAATTCTTGCCGCCGGAGTGCGCCCGATAGGCGAAGGCTATAATGCCAAAATGGGGGCAAGTGCTCCAAATCCGGGCCGAAAGGTCCGTAAACCGCGGCGGAGGTCTCTGCGCCAGAGAACGCTGTGGTCGATCGGGGCCACGTTTCTGGTATTGGTGGGCGGGCTGTATCTCGTTTCCCGCATGGTGATTCTGAACGGCTACGAGATCCTCGAACAAGAAGACGCCGAGCAAAATCTGGCCCGCGCGGTCAGCGCCATCCATGAAAGCGAGCTGTCGCTGTCGCGTCAAACCACAGACTTTTCGTCATGGGACCAGATGTACGAATACATTCACGAGCGGAATCCCGCCTTCGTAAAGTCGGAATTCCCGAACGAATCGATGTCTGCTCTGCGAACCAATTTCGTCGTCATTGCCGACCAGCAATCGCAAGTGGTTTTCGCGAAGGGTTACGACCTGCGAAGCCAGAAGGAAGTCGCGCCCCCCGCTGATCTCATTAAGACGGTGAAGTCGGGCACCAGCCTGACGCGGTTTTCCGATGTGAGCACCCGAGTAACCGGGATTTTGAATTTGAGAGAAGGTCCGGCGCTGATCGCCTCGCAGCCGATTCTGACGAGCGATAATCACAGCCCGGTTGCCGGCACCATCATCATGGGCCGATGGCTGGACGCTCAGGAGATGGATCTCCTCGGCGAATTGACTCACTTGGACGTCAATTTGATTGCCCGAGGGTCCGCGGTGGCTTCGATCGAGACGGTCGCGGCCGCGACACATCTCACGGCGAATTCGCCGCAGTACATCCACGAAACGGACAACGAGCACGTCGGCGCCTTCCGACTGATTGACGACGTCTACGGAAAGCCAAACTTGATTTTGAAGTTGAATCTTCCGCGGACGATCTATCACCAGGGCCGCGTGAGCCTGTTGCAATTCATGTTCTTGCTTCTGGCGGTCGGAACCGTTTTCACCGCGGTGACGCTGATGGTGCTCGAACGGCTTGTTCTGGCCCGCGTCGGACGCTTGAGCACCGACGTTGCAGCCTTGGGCGCAAGCGGAAACCTGGCGGCCCGCGTTAGCGTCCCGGGGGACGACGAGCTGACAAACCTCGGAGGTTCGATCAACCGGATGCTGGCGGCGCTGGAAAAATCGCACGAAGAAAGTGTGGCGCAGGGAGCGCGAGTCCGAATGCTGGTGGAGAGGATGCCGGCCGTGCTGTGGACGACCGACATCAACCTGAATTTCGTATCCTCGATGGGCGCGGGATTGAAGTCGCTGCGGCTGCGGCCCAACCAGGTTTCGGGGATGAGCATTTTCGATTACTTCGGGACGCGCGATTCCTCGAACGAATCGATCGCCGCGCATTTGCGCGCGATCAACGGGCAATCCTCGACTTACGTAACCATCTGGCAGGACCGAACGTTCGAATGCCACACGGAACCGCTGAATGACGCAAATAACAACGTCGTCGGTGTCATCGGCATCGCGCTCGATAGCACCGATCGCGTGCAGGCGCAGGAAGCGCTGCGGAAGTCCGAGGCGAGCTACCGATCTCTGATCGAAGAAGCGCCCTACGGGATTTGCCGCTGTACGGCGAACGGCGCGTTCACCCTCGTAAATCGCGCGTTCATACAGATCCTCGGCTGCAAAACGGAGCAGGACGCTGTCGGTCTCAATCTCGCCAACGACGTCTTCGAAGATACGCAGGCTCACGCGAAGTTCGTCGAGGAATTGAGCAAGCAGGGAAGCCTGGAAGGCGTCGAAGCGCACTGGAAGCGCCACGACGGCAAGCCCATCGACGTTCATTTGGCTGGCCGTGCCGTCCAGGATTCGAGCGGGCAAATCGCCTACTTCGAAGTCATTGTCGAGGACGTTTCCGATCGCAAGCATCTCGAGCTGCAACTGCGGCAATCGCAGAAGATGCAGGCAATCGGACAGCTTGCCGGCGGAGTTGCACACGACTTCAACAATTTGCTGATGGTCGTGAAAGGCCATCTGGAGTTGATTCTGGCCGGGATGAAACCGAGCGACCCCTTGTTTCTGCGGCTCGATCAGGTTCAGAAAGCGGCCAACCGGGCCAGCTCGCTCACTCGCCAGTTGCTGGCATTCAGCCGCCAGCAGGTGCTCCAGCGTCAGATTCTGGACCTGAACGCGGTCATCGCGGGCATGATTCAGATGCTCTCCCGGCTGATCGGCGAAAACATCGAATTGGTTTTCCGCCCGGGAAGCGTTCTGGGCCGCGTGAAAGCCGACTCGGGCCAGATTGAGCAAGTGCTGTTAAACCTTGTGGTGAACGCGCGCGACGCCATGCCCTCAGGCGGACGGCTCATCATTGAAACCGCGAACGTCGAGCTGGACGAGTCCTACGGACAGAAACGCACAGTCGTGAAGCCCGGACCCTACGTCATGCTCGCGGTCAGCGACACGGGTGTTGGCATGGACGCCGCGACGCAAACGCGAATTTTCGAGCCGTTTTTCACCACAAAAGAAGCCGGTAAAGGCACGGGGCTTGGCCTTTCGACCGTGTACGGCGTCGTGAAACAGAGCGAAGGATACGTCTGGGCCTACAGCGAAGTGGGACACGGCACTTCATTCAAAATTTATCTGCCGCTCGCGGTTGACACCGCTGAGTCGACGAAGCCCGTTGTATCGACGCCGGCTCCCGCCCCCGGCACGGAAACGATTCTTCTCGTCGAGGACGAGGAGAGCGTTCGATCTCTGGTATGCGACTTCCTGCAGAGCACAGGGCACACAGTTCTTCAGGCTCAAGACGGTCAGGATGCCATCAGCCTCGCAGAATCCCACGAAGGGAGAATCGATCTGCTGATCAGCGACGTGGTGATGCCCAGGATGAACGGCCGCGAACTTTCGATCGAATTGCGAAAGAGGCTGCCGAATCTGAAAGTTCTTTTCATATCGGGTTACACGGACGACGCGGTATTTCGCGCCGGCGTGCTGGAAGGCGATGTGGCGTTCCTGCAAAAGCCGTTCACGCTTCGCGGCCTTTCCTCAAAAATCCGCGACGTCCTCGACGCCGATGCCGCTACCCCCGAATACTCCACTCCCTCACAAGAGAAGGCCTGAGTCGCGCCGAAACAGGTATCATCCAATCGTTGAGGTTCAACTGGAGATGCCTGATGGCAAAGCTTGCGCTGGTTTATGGGATGCGCCTTTTCCCGCTCGACGAACTTGACCAAGTGAACGAGGCGACTGTCACGCTGAAGAATGGAAAGTCAGGCCGCGTCACGATGCACCTGATTGAAGGCAGCCGCGAAGAAATTGAAGCCACGCTGCGGCAGTCTGTGGATGCGTTTTTCGATCTGTACCCGGAGATTTAAGGCCGGGTCGCCGCGTGGACGCGGCACGTCTGCGCATTGGCCGGCGCGGCGCTCGATCAGATCAAGACGACCGTTTGCCCGGTAAGGTCGAATCGCTTCCGGCAACGGATATTGCGGCACGCCACCATGTCGTCCACCCGAACCATATACGAACGCGCCTTTTCGAAGTGAGCGCGATCGCTGTCGTTGGCGCCTCGCGGCAACTGGCTCTTCTTCGTTCGCGTCTTCCAGCGCACCGGATAGGTGTTTTCCTGGCGGCAATGAGGACAGGTGAGAGGGATCTGTTTGGTCTCTTCTTTCTCGTCGTAGAAGTTTTTCTCGTCCATCGCGTCCGCCCTTCAGGTGCTCGAACTCCAATCCTCCGCTGTCACGAAACGCAGCCCGGCATCCTTCCACCGCGGCAACCAATATTCGAGCGCCGCGACAGTATGCTCCCGGTCGCCCTCCAAGCGGCGATGATCGCCATCATGCAGGAGGACGATATCGCCTCCGCGCACGCGCCGCAAGTATTCAATCACTCGCTCGGTCCGCTGCGGCTTCCAATCCCACGCCCACTTCGACCACATCACCACTCCGGCGATTCCAACCGCGCGCGCGGTGGAATCCAGCGTTGGCCCGCGCCCGCCGAACGGCGGCCGCATCCATCGGGGCGTGTGACTTGTGGCCGTCAGGATGGCATCACGGCAGCGCACCAGTTCGTCGGCGATTCGGCGCGAAGATAACAGCGCCAGATTGGGATGCGTCTCGGTGTGATTGGCGATCACGTGGCCGCGCGCCAGCGCGTCCGACGCGATTTTCGGACACGCGCGAACATGCGTGCCCATCACAAAAAATGTTCCACGGGCGCCATGTTTCTCCAGGAGGTCCAACAATTTCGGAGTCACTGCGGGATTGGGACCGTCATCAAACGTCAGTGCGATGGCGTCGGCGTCACGGGTATTTCGGATCGTGGGACCATAAAGCTGCGAGGACGGCGCCATTGCGCCCCATGCTGCCACGGCCGATAGCGCCGCGGCCGTGCCGGCCGCGCCTGCGGCGATGGACCACGGTTCCATACGGCGAATCTTCGCATGCGCCGAGCCTCGGAGCCAGCCGCATATTCTGATAGGATTCGCGCATCGACCTGTCTTTCATGGAAAATCGAGCGCTTCCGCTTTATCCGCTACCTGCATGGGCCCGCTGGGCGGCAGGAATCTGGCTGGTAATCTGGGTGCCCACCTATTGGCATGTCTGGGGACCCAGTTCGTTTTTCTTCCTCTGCGATCTGGCGGTCTTGTTGGCATGCGTTGGAATCGTGACGGGAAATGCACTCTTGATCTCGAGCCAGGCCGTAAGTTCCCTCGTCGTAGATACCGCATGGCTGATTGACATCGTGTGGAAGCTGCTCTTCGGCTGGCACCTGATCGGCGGAACCGAATACTTCTTTGATTCGCATTATCCGTTGGCGGTGCGCTTGATGAGCATGTTTCACGTCGCATTGCCTTTTGTGCTGCTGATGTCGCTGCGGCGAACAGGTTATGACCCGCGCGCGCTCCGGCTTCAGTCGGCAATCGCAGTAGCCGCCATGATTGCCTCGAGGCTTGCCGGCCCGCAGAAGAACATCAACTTTGCGTTCACCGATCCATTCTTTCGACGGTCGTGGGGTCCCGCGCCGATCCATCTGGCCGTCATTCTTGCTCCATTGATCGTTTTGATTTACGTGCCGACGCACTTCGCCTTGAAGCATTTCTTCCGTCCGCCGCAAACGGCGCACGAGTGATCGTTAAACTTCCTGCGTTGACGAGCGGAAGAAATCGGCTTACGCGCCTGACGGCTCGGCGTGGCGAATGGCGTGAAGATCGATGCCGAGGTGCTGGCATTTCTTGTAGAGGTGACTGCGCTCGAGACCCAGCGCCTTTGCGGTATTGGTCATGTGATGATTGTGCCGCCGAAGTTCATCCAGAATCGTTTCGCGTTCGAATTGCGCGGCTCTCTCCGCAAGAGTTCCGGACGTGGTAGCAGCGCTCGTTGCGCCGTCTCCGGAATGCACACCGCCGCGTCCAGGTGGAAGCGCCAATCGAATTTCGCTGGCATCAATTGTGTCGCCGGCCGAAAGGAGCAGCACGCGCTCGACGACGTTCCGCAATTCGCGAACGTTTCCCGGCCACGCATATCGCTCCAGTTCTTCAACGGCTTCGGCCGCAAATGACTTCGGCTTCCAGCTGTTTTGCTCCGAGACTTGCCGCGCGAAATGCGCCGCCAGAACCGGAATATCCTCCCGCCGCTCGCGCAACGGCGGCAACGTGAGCGGAAACACGTAAATCCGGTGATACAGGTCTTCTCGAAACGCTTCCTGACGGACCTGGTTTTCAAGATCGCGGTGGGTCGCGACGATCACGCGCACATCTACAAGGATCGGCTTGTCGCCGCCGACGCGTTCGATCTCGCCTTCCTCCAAAACGCGCAGGAGCTTCGCCTGCATCGCGGCCGGCATGTCGCCAATTTCATCCAGGAAAAATGTTCCACGGTGCGCTTGCTCGAACTTGCCCACGTGCCGAGCCGCGGCGCCGGTAAACGATCCCTTCTCGTGGCCAAATAATTCCGATTCCATCAATTCAGCAGGAATTGCCGCGCAATTCAGCGTGATGAACGGGCCGGAATGACGCGGGCTTTTTTCATGAATCGTCCGGGCCACAAGCTCTTTTCCAGTTCCTGTTTCGCCGCGAATGCAAACGCGCGTCTCGCTCGCGGCCACGCGCTCCAACTGCTCCATCAGTTGTTTCATCGCCGGGCTGGCCCAGAGAATTTGGTGCTTGCCCAGCCGCTTTTTCAGATCGCGGTTTTCCGCTTCAAGTCGCGTGAGCCGCAAGGCATTCTCGAGAGTGAGCAGGAGCTTCTCCGTCGAGATCGGCTTTTCGAGAAAATCGGCAGCGCCAAGCCGGGTCGCCTTTACCGCCATTTCAATCGTCGCCTGGCCGGACATCATGACCGTGGGAATCGCAATTCCGGCGGATTTCAACTCCTCGAGAAATGCAATGCCGTCCTTTCCAGGCATCACCACGTCTGTGAGAATTGCGTCGATTCGCTCCGCTCTGGCGATCTCCAAGCCGCGCGCGGCGTTATCGCAGACAGTCGCGTCGTATCCGGCCAGGCGAAAAGCGCGCGCGAGTGACGCGAGCGTGTTCGCGTCGTCATCAATGATCAGGATGTGGGCTTTAGCGGCGGGCACGGACGATCACGCCTCGTGCACCGAGGTCGGCGCGCTGGGGCTGGAATTTTCGGCTGCGGCGCGAGCATGAGAATCCGAGAGTTTGAGTACGTTGCTCAGCGGGGCGGCGGAGATAGCCTCGGAGCGAGGGGCTGAAGGTTCAACGTGAAGATCGATTCGGAATGTGGTTCCGACACCGGCTTCGCTCTCGACGGTTATGGTCCCGCCTTGATCGCTGATCACCGATTGCACGATCGCGAGGCCCAGGCCCGTGCCATGCTGCTTCGTCGTGTAGTACGGCGTAAACAGCCGCTGGCATTCTTCGAGCGTGAGGCCCACGCCGGTGTCAACAATCTCCAACCGCGCGAGGCCAGCGCCATGGGACGTGCTGATCCTCAGCGTTCCGCCGCCCGGCATCGCATCCATCGCATTCAGAATCAGGTTTTCAATCGCCCGCTGAAGCAACACGGGATCGGCATGAACCATCGGCAGAGTGTCGTCGAGAAGCAGCTCCGACGTGATCGGCGGGCGGCCCAGCGAGTTGAACTGCGCTTCAAATACGCGTATCACACTGCGGATCAGATCGTTCAGATTGACCGGCACCAGCACGGGCTGGGGCATCTGTGCGAATTCGCTGAATCGCGCGATGATGGCCTTGAGATTCTCGATCTCGAAAAGCAAAGTCGAAGTGGATTCACGAAATACTTCATCGAATTGATCGGGAGTTTGCTCCCGGGCGCGGCGCAGATTTTCGACCGTAATTTGAATGGGAAAAAGCGGATTTTTCAATTCATGCGCCAGACGTCGCGCGAGTTCACGCCACGCCGCCACGCGTTCGGCTTGCACCACGCGTTCGCGCTGCTCGATCAGCTGTTCGCTCATCACGTTGAAAGCCCGCGCGAGTTGGCCGATTTCGTCTTTTGAGGTGACGGGCACGTGCGTGTCTAAATTGCCCGCCGCAATCTGATTCGCGCCCTCGACCAGCTTTCGCACCGGTTCCGTGACACGTGTAGCGCCCCACCAGCTGAGCAGCGCGCCGAGAAGTACGCCCAGCGCGGCGACTCCAATCGCAAGCAAAAGGATTCGGCCCTCGACCAGAACGCGGTCGCGCTGCGAGCTGCCGATGAGCAGGATGCCGAGTAGTTCGCCACTCCGTCCTTTCAGCGGCAGCAAGTGAAACGATTCGGCGCTGGCCGGGTCTGCGCTCCAATTGATCCGCATGGTCTGTTCGACGGGATTGCTGCGCTCTTTTTCAACCAGCGGCGCGAGCCGGTCTGCCTGCTCAAATGGCCCGGTCGCATCGATCAAATCCGCCGGCGAAAAAGATGGATCGAGGTTGCGATAAAGAACCGCGCGCATTCCTTCCGGCAGCGCGAGGGTGGCCATAAATTCCTGCCCCAATTTATCGCCGCCGATGACGTAAAGATTCTTGTCGCCCACTCGCAGCGTCGCGACCGACAGTAATCCAAGCACCGGTCCGGCTTCGGTGTCCACGCGCGTCAAAAAAGCCCCGCGCGTCGCCCAGTCCTCGGGCTCGGTCAGCCAGGTCATCTTGTAGCCGAAGCGCGTGGGCCACTCGGCGGACGAAATAATCGAGCCGTCGTTGTTCACGAAATCGAGAAAATCAAGCTGGTGGGAGGCCGCGACCCCGTGCGCATCGTTGACGTAGATCGATACATCGGCATTCGGCCGGCTCAGCTCGATCGCCATGCGAATTGTCGCTTCCGCATCGGCAATGCCTCGAACCTGCAGCGCCGCTTCCTGCCCGCGTCTCTGAAATTCGCGCTGGAACTGCGCCACCAGTGCGTCGGAATGGCGCGTGTCGAGCTGCTCGAAAGCATGACGGGTGGTCAGCGTGACGCCGAAGGCCACAACGCCCACTGCGAGCACGACGAAAAAGGTGAATAGCCAGAAAAGTCTCGACCGGAACGTCACGGCCCTTCCCCTTCAATCCACACGTCGGCGAGTTGCCAGCCGCTCAAGGCTTCGCTCGCGCGAATTTGCCAGTTTCGGACGCGATTTCCCACGCCATAAATCCGCGGCATGTAAACAATGGGCACCACTCGATATCCTTCGAGCGCCGCGCGCTCGCTCTCGAAAACTTCCTCCGCCGTCGCAGGATTCGCCGGCGGCTCGGCCACCGTGCCTGATAACGACGCGCTTGATAGCGGCGTGAAATTTTCGAGCGCATCGGTCAACGCCACGCGAGGCTCGGGCGACGCGAGCCGTAGCCGAACGAGCCGTGCGTCGAACCCCGAACGATTCGCTGACGAAATCGCGCGGCTGGTAATCGCGATTCCCGCTTCCCGCGCGTTCACCGCGATTCGCTCCGCGATGGCCTCATCGAGCGCCTCTCCCGAATCATATCCTAAGACCAGCGCAGGGGCGGGCTTGATCTGCGCCCACAGCGCGCGAGCGTCACTCGGATCATAGGCCGTTGAAAATAAAAACGCGGTTCCGCTTAGCCATTGCGGAAGAAGCGCACCGGTCGCATCGCCCTGCTTTTGCAGGATGAAGCTGGCGATTGCCTCGCGATCAATTGTGTGCGCAATGGCCTGGCGAACTCGCGGGTCCTGCGCTGGCGCGCGATTCAAGCGCTCCCCGGCTTCTCCGCCCAACTCGAAAACCACCGCCACGAGATCGACGGGAACGGTGACCGTCGTCCGTAGCTTGTCGTCCGTCGCCCGCCGAACCAACGCCGGCGGCAGGTCGACCAGATCGGCTTTCGCCAGTTGCAGGGCGATCATTCTCTCGCGGGATGCCACTCCCAGGGCCACATCGACGCCCTCAAGGAACGGCCGGCCCTCTCGATAGTCCTCGTTGGCCGCGAACACCACATGCTTCCCTGCTTCCCACGTCGTGAGCTTGAATGGACCTGTGCCCGCAAGCGATCCATCCGGGCCACGGTGGACGAGCGCGTGGCGCGATTCGGCGAGCAGATACGGGAGATCGGGAGTTGGATCGCGCGTTTCGATGATCACCGAGTCGGCCGAATTGCTGACTGTCCAGGACGGATCGGGATTCGCGAGCGCCGCCGCCGCAACATCCGGCGTCAGCGCGGCGCCGTCGTGGAAATGTACGCCGGCAAGAAGATGAAAGGTCCAGTGGCGCGAGGTTGAATCCTTGTCGTAGTGATCGACGAGCACCGGTTGCGGCGCGCCGGTCGTGTCGAGGCGCACCAGCGATTCGAACACCAGCCCCGCCAAATCCGACTTTCCATCAGCTTCGCTCGGGCTAGCAGCGCGTACTGCCGGATCGAGCGACATCACGCTCGCGCCTAGCTCCACGCGCAGCGTTCCGCCGGATCGCGGACGCTCAGCCGCACGCGTGCCGGCCAGCGCCAGCGCGCTAAGGGTTGCAAGCAACAGAAACGATCGAAGTCTCATACGCTCCCGTTTGCAAATTCCGGGACGTGACTCGCGCTGACGGCTCGTCCTTCGCGGGCCAAATTGCCAGAACGGGCCCGGGAAACTCGAGTATATTTCCCAGCGGCGTCAGCTGATGATCTGCCTCCGTGTACGCGCGAATCGTATCGGGCTCGGACCAATCACCGCCTCCGCTCACGAGAATCAGCTGCCTGCACGCGGCGGTAAGCCTGGCCGCCTCGACGCTTCGGCCATTGATCACTACTGTCATGCCGGCCAGACGTGAATCCGTTTCCTTATCCTCCGCCACTTCTTGGCACTGAACGGTCTCATTGTGCTCGAATTTTCCTGTGCACTTGACCCCGGGCAACTCGGCAGTCTGATCAGACATATTTATCCTGCCGCGCACATCGCGCGGAGCCGGCTTCGAATGCGGGATGGCCACCCCACGACCCACACTGATCTCCGATCTCACGTCCCTGACAAACACAAGCTGGTCCGCCTCAAGTATGACAAGAACTCCTCCGTCGGGCGCCGTGCCCGGAATAATTCCGAAGTCCAGAACCCTCTCCGACTGCCCCCAAATAAACTGTCGCTGCAAGAAAATTGTTGGTTCCGGCGTTGCGCCCGGCGGTGAAGTGATGTGCGGAAAGCTAATGATGACGATTCGCTGCGCATCGCCCTGGCGAATTCTCGCCGTCCAGACGTACTCCTCAAGATTCTCCGAAAGCGTGACTTCGACCGCCGGGCCGCGGCTGTTCGATGAGCTCAGTTCGAAGCCGCGTTGCTGAAGCGCTTCTTCCAAAGCGGCGCGAGTTTGCGCCACGGCGGCCGGGCTGAGCGACGACATATTCGTCACGGCCAGAGAGGTCGCATTCGCTTTCTCGATGTTTGCTGCGATTTTCGCCGCCAATGAACTCACTTCCGAACCCCAGGACCAACTTTTAGAAGTCTGCGCATTGCTCAGGGCAGGAAGCAGCGACGAAAAAAGAAAAGGTGCCACGAAGAATAGCAGCCGGCGGGCGGCGCGCATCGTTGTGCGTGACGTGATCGTGATACGGAATCATAGCACACACAATATTTTCGCACTTTCGCCGCCGCTGGCAGGGCGGCGTCGCCGCGGTGGCCGCGAAGCCGCCCTACAAGGGTTTCTGCCAGCAGCTGCATCCAGGCCGGTTCCCGATCTTCAACGCGAACCGGCAAGGAATTTTCGATGTCGCGCGCCTCGTCCGCCGGCTCGTTCGACCGCACCATCTTTCGCGGCGCGATCTTCCGGGCATTTCGCCGGCAGCGCAATACTCGCGTGACGGTTCAACCGATCGAGTTCGTATGCAAGCCAGATGTCGTAAAGAACCATGGCAACCAACGCCAGCAGCCCGCAGGCGCTGATTCCGAGCACCAACCTGAGCATCAACATGTGCGCCTCCCTGCCTTAACGCGACGCTGTCCGCGGCCGCAACCGCCGCGCGCCAAGCGGCACATCTTGCTCCAGCACGAGAGCCGGTTGCCTCGGCGGCAGCAGTTTCATCAGCACCCAGAGACTCAGCCAACCCACCACGATCGCGAAAGCAATGGAAAGCACGCCCACTATCGCTATTCCTCCAAACTGAACTGCGCCTTGCATCGGCGTCTCCTCCCGTCGGGCCAGGCTGACGCGATTCTGAATGGCACGCCTCGCTCCAAAGCGTGCGCATTGAAATTGCAGCGATTATTGGCGCATGATGCTGGCCCGGCGTGGGGCGAGCGACACGCCGTGGATTCCAGGACGCATCAACTCTGGATTGCTATAATCGGCGCCCGGGGGTCGGCATGGATGGCAGATCTGGACTTCGCATCGGCAAAATCTTGGGGATCCCGATCTATATCCACACGAGCTGGATCATCATCTTTGCTCTCATTACCTTTTCTCTCGCCACGCAGTTCACCCAGCAGCATCCGTCCTGGAGCCCCATGCAGCACTGGGCCATCGGCATTGCGACCTCGATCTTGTTTTTCGCCTCCGTGGTTTTTCACGAGCTAAGCCACAGCGTCGTGGCCCTGCGCTACAAAATCCCGGTGCGTTCGATCACGCTCTTCGTCTTC
>DASPVY010000327.1:0-4394 GCA_035622115.1 Candidatus Acidiferrales bacterium | reverse complement strand
TGGAACGCTTGCATCATCTCTCGTGAAGGCGGCGGGGCGTTGCGCTGAAATCGCGAGTTGAAATGAGCGAGAAAATAATCAACGAGGCCCGGAATGTCCTCGCGGCGATCGCGGAGGCGCGGAAGATAGAGACTGATGACGTTGATGCGATAGAAAAGATCGGCGCGGAAACGGCCTACTTCGATTTCATTTTCGAGGCGGCGATTCGTCGCGCAGATGACACGCGCTTCGACGCGCTTTTCTTCCTGATCGCCGATCGACGTAAACTGGCCGTCCTGCAAAAATTGCAGGAGCTTGGCCTGCAGGGAGGAATCGAGTTCGCCGATTTCATCGAGGAACAGAGTTCCGCCGTCGGCCATCTCCACGCGGCCAGGCTTCGTGTTGTACGCGCCGGTGAAGGCGCCTCTGCGGTAACCGAAGAGCTCGCTTTCGAGAAGTGAGCCCGGAATCGCCGCGCAATTTAATTTGACGAAGGGGCCCGCGCCAACCGGGGAGAGTTGATGGATCAGGCGGGCTACGATCTCTTTGCCGGTGCCGCTATCGCCCTGGATCAGGACGGGGATATTGGTGCCAGCGACCTTTTCAACGCGCTGCTGGACCGGCCGCATCGCCTCCGAGGTCCCAAAGACGACGCGCTCGGGAGGAACATCCTGGCTTCTGCCCGATTGAAAGCCGTCGACGATGCCATTCACTGCCATTACCCACACGTCTCCTTAACGCAAAAACACTCGTGCTGAAGTGGCCCGGGAAGCTAGACGCTCCGCCAGTTGCCAGGAATATGAGCACTCATTACGCCAAACATGGAGGGGGTCTTAAAACCTGATTGCATCGCCGGCTTTTTGGGCGGCACGATTATAAATCTCATGCATTCAGTGGCTTACGAGTTAGCTATAGGACTACGCCGGCAAACTAGAAGTACGCTCAAACGGGCTGAATCGCCGCGTAAATTGAAGGAAAAACAGTGCATATCGCGGAAACGTGGTTCCTGAGTGAGGCTTGCCGAGCTCTGACGTCGACTAGCGAATTTCCCGGGGTTGGCAGTCAGCCGGAGCCGCTAGGGGCCGGAAAAAGGCCCTAGCGCTTCGGGAACATGAGGTCCTCGAGGAGATCCGCCCGAGCCTTCTCGTCCGAGGCGATAACCGCGAGCAGGTCGGTGACAGAAATCATGCCGTGGAACCGGGATTTATCGTCCACGACGAGAAGATGGTAAATTCCGAACTTCTCCATGAGCTGGAGGCAGGCGTCAAGATGGGCTTCGGGCGGAACGGTGACGAGTTCCTGGGTCATGATTTCGGTGACGCGCATCCAGGCGGGACACTTGTTCTCGGCAGCGACTTTATCGGAGACGTCGCTCTGGGAAACGACGCCGACGAGTTTGCCGTCTTTGTTGCAGACGCCGCAGGATCGCACCTGGCGATCGCGGAGATAGCGCGCCGCGTCATAGACGGTGGCCTCTTCACCGAGCGAATACACTTCTTTTCGGGAGGCAATCAGGTCCGCGACTTTCATAGGACGCTCCCTTCAAGGACTGGGGGAGGAAATCGTAAGTCCGAAGGGCAAGCGCGCGCAATGAGAAATTCGCGGCAGGGCGGGAGGCCGAAGGTGCTGTGAGTTTTAGTTCGGCGCCGAAACAAATCGCGCAGTGCTGGAAAGCAGGGGAGGAAATTTTGAGAGGGCTGGGCCCGGGGCGACCGCTGAAATTCCGGTTAAGCGGTCTTGCCCCGGATTATATCGTAACGCTCGATTACAGCAGCGATGCCGACGCTTTCGTGCTCTTCGTCGTGCCGCTTGTCCACGCGAACCACACGGCCGTGCGCGCGAACAAACACTTCCGTCCCCCGGGTAATTTCAGCCGGCAAAGTCAGCGTAAAGTCGAGCTCAGTGCCTGGCACCATGTCTTTGTTCAAGATGAAGTAGACTCCGCGAGTCGAAATGTCGCGAGTTTGTCCGCTGTGGGAACCCGGCTCGCGATTAATCGGCAGGCGGATGAGGACGGGCAGAGATAGATCGTAACGTCGAGCTGTGCGACGCTCTGTCATTCCGACTGCTCCCCCCGAAACGAGATCGGGCGCAAAATTCCCGTGTAATAAAGGGTTAGCAATCCGGTCACCAAATATGAACAAAGCGAAATAATTGGCGCGAGAGCAGCCGCCGAAAAATGTCGCCGTCGATTCGGATCACCGGATTGATTCGGGTCCGCCCAAACCCCTTGCAACGACAAGAGAAGCCTGGACGAATGACTCGCAGTCAAACATGCCTGTAATTCCGCAAGCCGTTCGTGCCATTCCAGGTCACTCCCTGGCGAGGCATCTTAGCGAGCAACGTGTTTGCTGAATAGACTTTTTCTTTAGTCGTGTGCCCTGAATAGGCAACAGATTGCAGGGGCACGGATCGGCGGCTACGAGTACTACTCTTGGCGCGAAGAGTTCGCAACTGGAACAGCCGCGCGGGAGCCGCGGCCGGAATCCAGATTGAACTGGCGCATTTTGTAGAGCAGAGCTTTGTAGCTGATGCCGAGCATCTTGGCAGCGTCCTTGCGGCACCAACGCGTTTTTTCGAGAGCTTGCGCGATGGCTTCCGCTTCAGCCTCGTCTTTCAGGCTGCGGACAAGTGCCTTCAATCCACCGGCGCCGTGCTCCTTGGTGGCGACTGCTTCGGGCTGCGGCGCGAGACGCGACTGCGCCGTGGTCATTTCCAGCAATTCGCGGAAGCTGCCCTCATCGTCTTCTAGAATGACGTAGCGCTTGGTGAAGTTCTCGAGCTCGCGCAAGTTGCCCGGCCACTGGTAGCGCATGGCGGCGTCGAGCAGGTGCGCCGAGGGCTCGGGCATGGCCTTCTGGAATTTCTCGCTGTACTTTTGGAGGAAGTGCTGGAAGAGCAAAGGAATTTCCGCGGTGCGCTCGCGCAGCGGCGGAATGTGGATCGAGAGCACGTTGAGGCGGTAGTAGAGGTCCTCGCGGAAGCGACCGGACTGCATGGCTTCCTGGACGTTCATGTTGGTCGCGGCGAGAACGCGCACATCGACGTTGATGACGCTGCGTCCGCCCAGGCGGGAGAACTGATTGTCCTGAAGAACGTGCAGGAGCTTGGCCTGAAGATGAGGGCTCATTTCCGCGATTTCGTCGAGGAAAATGGTGCCCTTGTTGGCGTTCTCAAACTTTCCGGGCTTGGCGCGAACGGCGCCGGTGAAGGCGCCTTGTTCGTAGCCGAAGAGTTCGGATTCGAGGAGCTCGCCGGGCAAGGCAGCGCAATTAACCTTGACGAAGGGCTGCTGGCGGCGCATGGAGCGAAGATGAATCATCCGGGCGACAACTTCTTTGCCCACACCGCTCTCGCCGCTGATGAAGACCGGAACGTCGACGGGAGCAATCTGCAGAATCTGCTGGCGGATCCGAAGCATCTGCGGGCTGGCCGCGAGGAATGAGAGATCCTCGGTGAGCTGATCGCAGTATTCGCGCAGCGCCTTGTTCTCGTTGGTGAGCTGCATTTTCTGGCGGCATTTCAGAAGCGCGGCATCCAGCTCCGGCTTCTCGAAGGGCTTGGTGAGGTAATCGTGGGCGCCGAGGCGAATGGCTTCGACGACCGTGCCGACTTCGTTGGAGCACGAGAGCATGATGATGTTGAGCGTGCGATCCACTTGCATCAACGCGCGAAGAGTTTCGAGCCCGTTCATTTCGGGCATCAAGACATCGAGAATGATGAAATCGGGCTTGTCGCCGCGGGTGACCGTCTCGATAGCTTCTTTACCATTGGTGACGGTGCTGACGTCGAAGCCGTCCACCTCCAGCAGCGTCTGCAAATACTTTCGAATACTGGGTTCGGCGTCGACGATCAATATGCTTTCTTTGGTGGCCATATTCCCTTCGTTCTCGCTTTGGACTTCTTGCGCCATCGAAAATTCCGGCTATTCAAGATTCGTGGGAAGCAGGAACGAAAACGCGCTTCCACTGCCGGGCAAACTATCGACCCAAATCTTTCCGCGGTGCGCCTGGATCAGGCGCTTGGTGATTGCAAGCCCCAAGCCCATGCCTGCTGAAGAAGGATCCACGCGCACAAACTCTTCGAATATTTCCTGATGATACTCAGCGGCGATGCCCACGCCGGTATCAGTGACGGTGACAAGGACGCTGTTGACGCGGTTCGCGGGCTCGCGGCGGCGTTCGGCCCTGGGCATGACTTCGGCGACGCGCCGTTCCCAGAAGTGCGGCTGAGCCGTCAGCGTCACGCAGCCGCCGTTCGGGGTGTGCTTCAGCGCGTTGTCAACGAGATTGGCGATGCACTGCTGGAGCTTCGGATAATCGAAATTGAGTTTCGGCAACTCCTTCGAGATGCGCGTATCCAGACGCACACGGGACTTCTGGAAAGCGTCCTGCCAGCGGAAGACCACATCGTTG
>DASPVY010000326.1:0-2725 GCA_035622115.1 Candidatus Acidiferrales bacterium | reverse complement strand
GTGCTCGACGCCGTGCCGGACCGGACCGAAATTCAGGCGCGCCTCACGGAGTTGATGAAGGTGGATTCGATCGGATTGCCGCGCGAACGGAACGGCGTCTATTTTTTCGAGAAGCGGCGAACCGATCAGGAGTTGTCGGTCATTTACAAGCGTGTGGGGCTCGATGGCAAGGATCAGGTTCTGATCGATCCGCATCCGCTGAGCCCCGACCATTCGACCAGCGTTGGGCTCATGGACGTGTCGCACGACGCGTCAATCGCGGCATACAACGTCCGGATGGGCGGCCAGGATGAAATTTCCGTACATTTTCTAGACACGAACACGCTCAAACCGTTGCCGGATGAGTTGCCGAACGCGCGCTATTTCAGCGCGTCTCTGGAACCGGACGCTCGCGGGGCCTACTACACGACGATGACAGCGGCGGGGCCGCGCGTTTTTCATCACGTGATGGGCAGCAACCCCGGCACGGACGAGGAAATTTTCGGGAATGGCCTGGGGCCGGACAAGATCATCCTGTGCAAACTTTCGGAAGACGGCCGCTATCTGAGAATCGTTGTGCTGTACGGCTCGGGAATTTCGCGTTCAGACCTATATGTGAAGGATACGCAGAGCCGCGAGCCGGCGAGGCCGATCGTGAACGACACCGAAGCCGTTTTCTATGGCGACGTCGCAGGTGACAATCTATATATCCTGACGAACTGGAAGGCGCCGCACTGGCGCATCCTGGCGGCGAATCTGAAGAATCCGGGGACTAAAGACAGTTGGACTGAAATTATCCACGAGTCAGACGCAACGATTCAAAATTTCAACCTGT
Source organism: Candidatus Acidiferrales bacterium (assembly GCA_035622115.1). Taxonomy (GTDB): domain Bacteria; phylum Acidobacteriota; class Terriglobia; order Acidiferrales; family UBA7541; genus Palsa-147. Next base: position 1,911 of record DASPVY010000326.1, on the reverse strand, counting down.
ACGGCGGCAAAATTCTTGCCCAATACGTGCGCAACGCCACGGCCGAGCTGAAGATTTTTGACACGAACGGCAAGCCCGCGGCGGAAGTGCCGCTGCCCTCGCGTGGCGCAGTGAATGGGATATCCGGCGCGTGGGATAGCCAGAGCGTTTTTGTAAACTTCGAATCGTTCAACACTCCCCCAACGATCCTCGGGTACGACGTGTCCACGCGAAAGATCGACACTTGGGCGAAGCCTGACGTACCGATCCATCCCGATGACTATGCAATCGAGCAAGTCTGGTATGAATCGAAGGACAAGACGCGCGTGCCTATGTTTCTGTTCTACAAGAAGGGGCTGGTGCGCGACGGACAACGGCCGGTCTTGTTGATGGGCTACGGAGGTTTCGATGTCAACAGCACTCCTGAATATCGGGCGTTCGGAGTGGCCGTGGCAGACCATGGCGGGATCTTCGCGCTGGCAAACCTGCGCGGCGGCGGAGAATTTGGCGAGGCCTGGCACAAAGCCGGGATGATGGAACACAAGCAAAATGTGTTCGATGATTTTATCGCGGCCGGGGAATGGCTGATCTCGAACAAGTACACAACTTCGTCGAAGCTGGGGATTGCCGGAGGAAGCAATGGCGGGCTTCTAGTCGGGGCGGTGGAGACGCAAAGGCCAGACCTGTTCGGCGCGGTCGTGTGTCTATATCCCCTGCTCGATATGGTGCGCTATCAGAAATTTCCGCCGGCGCAATGGTGGGTGCCCGAGTACGGCTCATCGGACGACGCCACGCAATTCAAATATCTTCTCGCGTACTCGCCGCTTCAGAATGTGAAGGACGGAACGAAGTATCCAGCCACGCTCTTCATCACAGGCGATAGCGACACGCGCGTGAATCCGCTACATGCCAGGAAAATGGCGGCGCGGATGCAGGCTGCGAACGCGTCCGATCATCCGATTTTGCTGCTTTACGACACGAAATCGGGGCATTCGGGAGGGCGGCCCTTGAACAAGGAAATCGAGGAATATACGAACTTTGTCAGTTTTTTGTTTTCGCAGCTTGGCGTAAATGGAAAGTAACTCAAATGGGCAAGTCCGCCGTCTAACCGAGCGGCAATCAAGAGAGGCATGTCAGGGGGAATGATGATTCGTCTAATTTCGATGCGCGCGTGTGCGGTAGCACTTTGCGCCTCGGTTTTTGGCTCGACGCAAGCCGCTCGAGCACAATCGCCGCTGGGCACGATTCACCTTTCGGTGGACACGACGCAAGCGTCGCAAAAGATTTTGCACGCGAAGGAAACGATTCCCGTCCGTCCAGGCGCGCTGACGCTCTACTATCCGGAATGGATTCCCGGCGAGCACGCGCCCGATGGCCCGATTGCCAATCTGGCGGGACTGATTTTCAGCGTGAGCGGCAAAGTGATTCCGTGGCGGCGCGACCTGGTGGATATGTTCGCGTTCCATCTCGACATCCCAGCGGGCGCAACTTCGCTCGAGGTTCAGCTCGATTTTCTGCTCTCCGCTCCGGCAACGGGATTTTCGGCCGGAGCCTCAGCCACGTCACAACTCGATCTCCTTAGCTGGAATCAGGTGCTGCTCTATCCCAAGGGCTACGCTGCGAATGAAATCACGTTCGAGCCAAGCCTGCGATTGCCTGACGGCTGGAAATTTGGGACTTCCCTGCCCGTCGCGAGCCAGAACGGCGGCGAAATTCAGTTTTCTCCCGTGCAGCTCAATATGCTGGTGGACTCGCCGGTGATTTCGGGCCACTTTTTGCGGGTAATCGACCTGTCGCCGGGACAAACCCCGCCGCACGAAATCGACATTGCAGGCGACAGCGAAGCGGCAGTGGCGATGCCGCCGGAATATCAGCTCCACTTACGGAATCTGGTGACCGAAGCGGGCGCGCTCTTCGGCTCGCGGCACTACC
>DASPVY010000325.1:0-8465 GCA_035622115.1 Candidatus Acidiferrales bacterium | reverse complement strand
CGCGTTTTCGTAGATGTATCGAATATCGTTCTTCGGATTGCCTTCGATCACTTGCGGATATCCGCGAAATTCCAGGGTTGCGCCGGCCAGCGGCACTTCGCTCAGCCGGTAGGGAATCGCAGGCGATGAATTGGCCACGCGAATGCGGTCCCAGTAGATTTTCAGATTCGTAACGATACGAATTCTCCGGGTTCCTGCCGGCACTTTGCCGGTCAGGTCCGCGATCATCGTTCGTGCCAGCCCAGCGGGAAATCCCATGTCGTCCACTACGCGAACCCACTTTCCGGTCGCGTCCTGCGCCTCAACGTACGGAGCCACCGGCTTTACGCCAGCCTGCCACGCTGCGTACATCGAATTTGCCGTGAAATAATCGGTGAAGCCGTCCATCAGGAGCCGCAGCGGCCGCGACGCGTCCCAATCGCCCAGATCAATTTCGAGCGTGTGTATCGCCGCGAATCCCTGGTACGGCGCGCTGCCGATGTCGGTCACGTATTTTCGATCGCGCTCCAGCAGTAGTGGCAGAACGTCCCGGCCGCGATCGTCCCACGCGCCTGCTGGCGGATGCGCGCTGTCGCTCGCAATCACTTTGAAAGCCGGGAATGGAGGATTGCTCGCAAAATACTCATTCGGATACGCCTCGACGTTCGCCGGATGGTCCACGGCGAGCAAACGAACCTGGTCGAGATAGTCGAGCTCTTCCATCGGCTCGAGCATCTTGAAACTGATCCGGCCGTTGCGAATGGCGACCTGTGAACCACTCACTTTTAGATACTCGTCGGGGTCGGGAACATTTCGCTGGCCCGGTCCTATCCAATGTCCCACGATGCCTGGGCCGATCATGTCCGCCAGAAACTCGTAACGCGCGCCGTTCCACACAAAAACGATCGGGCATGAACTTCCTCGCCGGTCAATCTCGTCGATTTCTTTGCGCGCGCCACTTGCGACATTGATTTCATCTTGCAACACGCCCATCGGCCACAGCATACGAACGACATCGACCTGGTTTTCGGAGCCGAGGCCCGCGTGAACTTCAGCCGGCCCCTGTCCGAGATAGCCTGACGCGCCGATCACCTCGAATTTCTGGCGGAGCGCGCCCGCGAAAACTTCCACTTTCGTTCCGATGCCGCTCTTATTGTCGTTCGTTCCACGCAGGGCAAGTTCGACCCAGTGATTCTTGTTTCCGCCGATATTTCGCAACAGCACGGGTGGCCCTGCCGCCTGCGTGACCAGCAGATCGACCGCTCCATCCGCATCGAAGTCGAAGGGAACGACGGCGCGCGGATGAGACAATGTAATCTTGTCGAGGCCTACGTCCCTCGTCACGTCGCGAAATCCCGCTGGCCCTTCGTCGCGAAACAAAGCGATGCGCCCGCCCGATTCATCTTCGCCTGCGGCAACGAGATCAATCCAGCCGTCATTGTCGTAATCGAGCGCAGCGACGCCCCAAGCGTGCTTCCAGTTCAATTTCGGCAGCGGCACGGGCTCGAATTGTTTTCCATCCACGTTGCGCCAGAGCGACACGAACGGATCTCGATCGTGCGTAAACGCCAGATCCATCCAGCCATCCTTGTCGAAGTCGAGCACCGCGACTCCGTAACTTCGATTTGGCATTGCCGGCGTCCAGGGCTGGCTCTCACGAAATATTCCTTCACGTGGATTGAAAAATATTTCGGGCGTTGAGTCGGGCTCAGCCAGGACGAAATCGATCGCTCGGTCGTTGTTCAGATCGCTTGTCGCGACGCCGACGCTCCCGGTTGTAGCCTGGAGGCCCGTCTGCGCTTGCCATTCCGTGAACGTCGAGTTGCCGTTATTTCGCCACAGGAAATTCTTGAATTTGCTCGCCGCCGTTCCGTCGCTCGCGCTGCTCAACGTCGTAGCGAAGAGGTCGAGATCGCCGTCATGATCGAAATCGACAAACGTCATGCTGTAGGGTGTTTGCATAGCACCCAATGCTGGGAGTTGCGGTCCCGCAACGAACGTGCCGTTGCTTTGGTTGTGAAAAAGCGCGACGCGTCCGCGAAATCCCACGGCCAGATCGGCATGCCCGTCGTTGTCGTAGTCGCCGGCCGCGCAGCCGATTCCACCGGTGATGCCGTCGAGACCTGCTTCGCGCGTTACATCTTTGAAATGTCCGTGGCCTTCATTTCGAAACAACGCCGCCCTGCCGTCGCCGGTTGCATTCGTCAGAAAAATGTCCGGCCGCCCGCTGCTGTCAAAATCGAATATGCACGCGCCTGATTCACTTGACGGAGGCGTCGTCGCGCTCGCATTTTCCGGCCCGGGCAATCCCGCCTCCTTATTCGCAATCTCGAAGCGAACCGGAATCATTCCCGGGGCCGTTGCCGGGCCGCCTGGAATCTGCTCTGCCAGCGAATATGTGCCTTGCTCGCCGTAGATCAAGCTCATGGGCGCACCGAGTTTGCTCGCGTTGAGTTGCTGAAATCGTTCGAGGTGAACTTTGGCGTTCGCGGCGTCGCCGCTGCGCTGGTACGCTTGCGCCAACCCGAATTCCGCCGAGAGATGAAATTTGTTGAGTTCGAGCGTCTTTTGAAACGCCGCAATGGCCTTCGAGTATTCATGCGATTGAGATTCCAGCTGGCCGATAAAGTAGTGCGTGTCGGCGTCATTCGGATCGATCGCTTCGACCTTCTCGAAATCGGCGAGCGCCGTTTCTGTATTGCCGGCAGATTTTTCGAGCAGCCCGAGGTTGTACCAGACGTGCGGATCGCGCGGCTGCCCTTGCGCCGCCTCCGTCAAGATCTTCCGCGCCTCGTCCGTGCGTTGGGCGTTCAGCAGCGCGATGCCTTGATTTACTCGCGGGATCACGCCGCCCTGTTCCGCCGCTGCCGCTTCCTCGAAACTTTTCAGCGCGTCTTGCGGACGCTGCTGGTCCATGTAGGCGATGCCGAGATTGTTCAGCCGCGCGGCTTTCGTGTTCGAAGTCTTGGCTTGTCCGGCTGCCAATGATGATGCCTGCGCCGCCTGCAGCGCTGATCCGCGTGTAGAAATGCGCGCCGATGCCAATACCACCGCCGCGCTGGCCATCAGCACCAGCGCCATCGCACGCTTTTTATCGCGCATTCTTATTTCCTTCGCAGGGGTTGCGCCGCTGATTGCCCGGCGCCTTCTTTGATGGTGAGAATCTGATCGGCATTGACGTCCGTCAGGCGGTCGGTTTTTCCGCTCGGCCAGCGCACTTCGATCGTGTCGGCTTTCGCGTGCGCGCCGAGGCCAAAGGTTAGCACAAGCTCGTTCGACGAGAGATAGCTCGATCCGCTGCGCAGCATTTGCGTTTGCGTGTCCGCGCCTGCCGCCAGACGCACAGTGGCGCCGATGCCGTCGCGATTCGAACTCGTGCCCACAAGCTTGATTCGCAGGCGGTGGTTCGTCGCGCCCGTGTTGTGGAAAAGCAGCGCCGCGCCGCCGTTCGTCGAAATCGCGATATCCGGTGCGCCGTCATTGTCAATGTCGCCGTACGCCGCGCCTCGCGCCACTCGCGCCGCTGCAAAGCGCGCGCCCATCTGCGCCGTTGTTTCTTCAAACTTGCCGTTGGCAAGATTGCGAAACAGGTGAGGCGGTTCAGCATATCGCACGCGATTCTGAATTTTCTCGATTCCATCCTCGATGTGCCCATTGGCGATAAAAATGTCCGGCCAGCCGTCGAGATCGTAGTCGAAGAAAAAGCAGCCGAAGCCCAACGTGAGCAAGCTCGCTCGGCCGACCCCACTCGGCGCCGCTTCGTCGACAAACAATCCATTCCGCTCGTTGTGATAGAGCGCAGCCATTTGGTTCGAGAAATTCGTGATCAGGAGGCTCGGGTACCCGCTGTGATCGTAGTCGCCCGCGTCGATGCCCATTCCGGCGCGAGCGATTCCGTCTTCGCTGAATCCGACTCCCGCGGCCACGCCTTTTTCCGAAAACGTTCCATTGCCGTTGTTGATGTAAAGCTTGTTTGGCTGAGTGTCGTTGCTGAACGCGATGTCCGGCCATCCATCCTGATTCGCATCGAGGATCGTCACGCCCAGCGTTTTCGATGTCGCGTCGCCAAGTCCGGCCTTCTGCGTCACATCCTCAAACGTTCCGTCGCCGCGATTGTGCCAGAGCCGCACCGACGCGCCTTGGTACGATTCCGGCGTGCAATATGATTTCGATTTGCCGTCAATCGTGCAGTAGATGTCGGTCTTCTCCGACCACTGCACGTAATTCGCGACAACCAAATCCAATTTTCCGTCGCGGTCGTAATCCACCCACGCCGCACTCGTGCTGAATTCGTTCGGCCCCCAGAGTCCGGCCTGCTTAGTCACGTCCGTAAACGTTCCGTTGCAGTTGTTGCGGAAAAGGCGATTCTGACCGAGAGCGGTGATGAACAAATCGTCGCAGCCGTCATTGTTGTAATCGCCGACCGCGACACCCATTCCATACATCTCCACATCGAGCCCGGCCTTGACGGTCACGTCCGTAAACGTTCCGTCATGGTTGTTGTGATAGAGGGCGGGATGCGCCGCGTGCGTGCGATGGTCTGGCCAGTCCGCGCTGTTCACAAAGAAAATGTCCTGCCAGCCGTCATTGTCATAATCGATGAACGCGACGCCGGACCCCATGGCTTCGGGCAGAAACTTCCTTCCGTATGCGCCGTTATCGTGGGTGAAGTGAATCCCGGCAGCACGTGTGATGTCCTCGAATTGAATGGCCGGAGATTCAGCCGCGCTCAACTCGGCACGGCTCCGCCCGGCAAATGCCGGAGCGAGGGACATGACTGCGACTGGCGCAACAACTGGAATCGCCAGGCGCAGCCATCGCGTGTGAAGTTCCCGCACCGCATGGAATTTCAATCCGATCCTCCACGCGCCGGCGCGCGCTTCGCATTCGCCGCCTGCAGTTCCGCCGCCGATATCGAATCGTGCTGGTGAATCGGCTGCCGCTCGTTGTTGTCCTCCGGATGCGTTCGCAAGTATGGCCCGGTCAGCGTCTGCGCCGATTCGTCCGCCTTGAATCGCAAATACCGCTTCTGAAATTCCGCCGCGGTTTCCGCCTGGCCAAGCCCTGTATAGCAAAGCATCAGATTGTAATTTGCTTCCAGGTCTTCGGGGTCGATGGCCAGAGTCGCATCAAACTGCTGAATCGCGTCGGCGTAGTGCCGCTCGAGAAAAAGCACTCGACCGAGCTCGTCGCGTACCACGCGATCACGCGGATATTGCGCGAGGACAATTCGCAGATGCTCTATCGCGTCGTCGTACTTGCCCATATTTCGCAGCGTCTTCGCATAGAAAAAATGAGCGCGGGCGAGCGACGGAGCCAGCTCCAGCGCCTTTTCAAGCGCCGATTTCGCCGCGACCAAATTCCCTTCCTGCAACCGGACGCGTCCAACGTTTACCCACCCGTCCGGATTTTTAGGATCGATTTTCGTGATTTCCTGAAACGCATCGAGCGCTTCCTTCAAGTCGCCTTGCAGCAAAAATCCGATCCCGTAATCGTTCCAGCGCGTCCAATCGGCTCCCTCGAGCCGCAATTGCATCGGCGGCTGCTTTGCATTTGCCGGCAGGACGCGAATCTGCGCTGAATCCTCAGCGAGCGTCACGATCGGCGGCGACGGAATCGTTTTGATTTTCCCCGATGCGTTCGATGTGTCGCCCGTGTATACCCAGTGCGTGTCGTCGTATTCCGCCGTAGCTTCCGGTGCCGGCTCGTTCGGATCGCGCGTCCCCGCGAAGGAGAATTGAGTGTTGATCCACGAAAACTTTCGGTAGTTCAATTTCGCGTGCAGCGAAATCCGTGAGCCGGCGTCGCCCGGAATTTTCAGCCGGTAGTGAACCGCATCCGCCGCGCCCGGCGGAATCAAATGGACGTAAACCGTCGCGCGCGCCGCCCACGCATTTCGCTTGTTGATTGGGTGTCCGTGGGCGTCAATCAGCACTGAATGATAAAAATGCGCGCCCGGCTCGACCGGTCCGCTGCCGCCGCCTTCCGCCATCCCGCTCCAGAAAATCGTTCGCCCGGTTTCGTCCGTCGCCGTCAATTCCAGCCAGCAGTCGAACGCGTCCACCGTGCCGCCCGGAAAAAAGTGTCCGACGCCGCGCGTCCGCACCACCACGTCCACGCGCTCAGTGTCGCCCTGCCTCACTTCCGCGTTGACTCGATTGAGCGGTGCCGTCAGCGGAAGCGGCGCTTCGTTGCTCAGCGCCTCAGTTTCCTCCGTCGCCGGCGGCGCTTCGACTTCCGCCTCTTCCCCCACCGCAAACGTCGTCGAAAGCGCGGGCGCCGCCGGCCCTTTCACAGCTGCCGCGACTTTCGCAGCCGCTTCTTCCGGCGCGATGGCGAAAATATCCACGCTTACTTGCTTCTGCTTCAGAAATTGTTCGGTATCGCCAAGCTGCTCTGCGTCTTCGTTCGCAAACGGCACCGCCGTGTTGGCGGCAAGGAATCGATGCGTGTGCACCATCTTCGGCGCGGTCGCCGTATCGCGCGACGCCGCGATCGGCATGTGGCAATCGGCGCAGCTGAGCGGCTTCGCCGGATAGTAAAACGATCGCGCGCCGAATCCTGAAACTCCGCTGGCCTGCCAATTGTCGTAGTCGTTGAATCCGCGCGTCCAGCGGTAATGATTCACCGGAACGTCGAGATGAACTTTGTGGCACGTCGAACAAAATTCCGCCGTCTGCTCGCGCATGAACGGCTTCAAAAACGTCCGGCGGTGCGGCTCGGGATTCAGCTCCACCAGAAAATCGTGCAGCCGCCGCACCACGGGGTTGCTGCTCGTCGCTAGATCGTGCAGCGCCGGAATTTCCAGCCGGTAATCGCCCTGCCCCATCGTGCTTTTCACCGACGCGATCGAGTGACACATCATGCATCCAAGTCCCGCCTGCCCCGCGGGCGTCATCTCCACCTCGCGCACCGGCTTGTCGAATTCGCCGCTGAAGAGCAGCGCTGGATCGTGGCATCCTGCGCACCATTTCGATGGCTTGATCCCGCGAACGTCCTGCATGTACTCGATGCTCTTGCGATACCACTGATTGTTGAACGAAGAAAAATGGTGCGCCGAACTTTGCCACTGCTTGTAGATGTCCTGATGGCAGCGCTCGCACGTCTGAGACTCCATAAAATACTCTTTCGCGATCTTCATTTGCTCGGGAGTCTGCGCCGAGCTCGGAAAGAACGGCCCGCCCGGGCCGTCGCCTTCATCATTCATGCTCGCGGGAGAAATCCTTGGATTCTCGATGCGATGCCCGCGCTCCCATGGCGCCGTGCGAATCCACCACGCGCCGCCCGCAATTCCTGCGGTGAGCAAAATCGAAAGCGCGTATCTCGCCGTCACCCTCGCCCCGCTGCCGGCAAGCCATCGTTTTTTTCCAGCCCACGCGGCGCCCAAAACCGCGCCCGCCGCCGCGCACGCGCCAATGTGCGCATAGAGCAGCCGGTCCATGCGGTGCTGCGTGCCCGTAAAAATCAGCGCCACTCCGGCGGCAGTTCCCAAGAGCAGCAGCAGCCAGCCGGTGCGCTCGCCCGCATTTCCACTCGCACTTTTTCGGAGGATGTACGGCAGGGCCACCGCCGCAAACAAAATGCCGGCGATCAGATGATAGAGAACGCCGCCTTCGTAGACGATCGTCGCTGTTGGCCAGGCAAATAAATACGCGGCGCTGGCAAAGAGGGAATACAGCAGAAAAGCGCGGAGTCGAGTCATTTCAGCGCGGACACACCCGCTCGCTCGGAAAATGCCAACAAAATCTGATTAGAGAAATTTCACCGGTGCGAGTCTCACTCCTGAACGCACGTCGGTCAATAATATGAAAGCACTATCGCTTACCGCGGCCTCCGCGCATCTCGCCCACGCCCGCAGCATCAGCCCGCGGTGCTCGCCCGCGCAACCAGCAAAATCGCCAGCATGTAAAAAACGAACATCAGCCCCAGATAAGCTCGCGATTTCGCGTTCGCGCCAGCGAATTCCTTCCACACGAAGACGCCCCAGAGCGCCGCGACCATCGGGGCCGATTGTCCAATTGCATACGAAATCGCCAGCCCGACCGAATTTCCCGCTACCAGATTGAATACGGTCCCCAAGCCCCAGATAAATCCGCCGAACAATCCCAGCAGGTGATACTTCGTCGGCGCTTTGAAAAACCCGCCGAACGCCACCGGCTCTCCGACGAGCGGGTGCCTCATAAAATAAATATTCCAGATGAAGCAAGAAAGCAGCGCGCCGAGCGTAAAGAACACGCACAGACTGTACGGCCCCAGCGAATTCCCCTCGCGCATGGCATGCGCCGAAATTGGCGACCACAATCCCATCAGCACGCCCGAAACGACGCACGTCGCGATGCTCTTCCGCGATATCGCGCGATTTCCCGCCGCCAGTTGCCGGTAGGCTTGCCCGTCGAGCACTACGGCAATCATCGCGCATAGAACCCCGGCGCCGAGCAACACCACGTTGCCTTTCGGCTCGCGCAGGTAGGTGAGCGCCACGCCGA
>DASPVY010000324.1:0-5148 GCA_035622115.1 Candidatus Acidiferrales bacterium | reverse complement strand
CACTTCGCCTTCGACCTCTTCCCCCTTGTAGAGCGACAAATCCGGATTCGACCAGACGTTCGCCTCCACTTGCTGTTTCTGGTAAAGCAACTGCGCCGCATTCTTGAATTTTTCGTGCTCGAGCAGCTGGTGGACCAAATCGTCCCGAGGATCGCCCTGCTCTTCCGGCGGCGCCAGTGGATCGGCCGGCAGCAGCATCTTCGATTTGATGTAAATCAGCGTCGCGGCCATATACAGAAAATCCGAGGATACGTTGATATCGAGCTTCTCGAGATGGTGCAGGTAATCGAGATATTGCTGCGTGATTTTCGCGATCGGGATATTGTGGATGTCGATTTCCTGCTTGCGAATCAGATCGAGAAGAAGATCGAGGGGGCCTTCGTAGATCGGAAGTTGAATCTTGTAGGGCGACGCCAAATCAGTCTCCGCTTGCAACTTTCTGCGCGTTTGACGCGGGCGGCGCGGGCGTTGCCTTCCGGGCCGCGTCCCAGCCGAAAATTGCATTCCTCACGCGCTTCATCGTGCGCCGCGCAATCCGCTGCGCGCGCTTCGATCCCTCGTCGAGAATATCCCAGACGAGCTTGGGATGCGACTCCAAATCGCGCCGCTTCGCTTGAATCGGCTCGATCCATTGCACCAGCGCGTCGGCCATCAGCTTCTTGCAATCCACGCAGCCGATCTCCGCGGTCCGGCATTCGCGATTCACGCGCTCGATCGTTTCCCGCGTCGAGAAAAGCTTGTGGTACGAAAAGACGGGGCACACATCCGGGTTTCCGGGGTCCGTCCGCCGCACGCGCGCTGGATCCGTCATCATGTTTCGCACTTTATTTCGCAGCGAATCCAGCGGTTCGCTCAGAGAAATGAAATTGCCGTAACTTTTCGCCATCCGCCGTCCGTCGGTTCCCGGCAGCCGCGGCGTTTCCGTCAGCATCGCGTCCGGCTCGCGCAAAACCTCCTCAATTCGGAAAAACCGGCTCTGCTTTTCCGCCTTCTCGAAGAGATTCAGCGCACCAATCTCAATCGCGAGCCGTCGAAATGAGGCCTGCAGCTCGCCAATCTTTTCCGCTGAAATCTCGCCTGCGCCGGCCGCTTCCAGTGGCAACGGCTGGCCGAATAGGAGCTGCCAAACCTTTGTCAAGTGATCGCGATTCTTCGGTTCGAATAGTTCAAGCTTGGCCGTAAAGCCAAAGTGCGCGTCGAACTTTCGCACGATCTCGCGCGCCAACTCAATGTGCGGAACCTGGTCCTCGCCGACGGGCACCAGCAACTCACGCTTCGGTTCGCCATACAGCACGATATCCGCCGTCTGCAATAACGGATAGCCCAGGAAGCCATAAGTGCCGAGGTCGCGTTCCTTCAGGTTCTCAATCTGCTCCTTGTACGTCGGCACGCGCTCGAGCCATCCCAGCGGCGTGATCATCGAAAGTATCAAATGCAATTCCGCGTGCTCGATCACCTCGGATTGAATGAACAGAGTGCTCTTCTCTGGACTGAGCCCGACTGACATCCAGTCCATCGCGATCTGCAGGGTGTTTTCGGCAATCGAAGCCGTGTCTTCGTAGTGCGTCGTCAACGCGTGCCAATCCACCACCGGGAAAAAGCATTCGTATTCGGGCTCGCCCGTTGCGGGATCAATCTTGTTTTGCAGCGCGACCCAATTTTGAAGAGCGCCGAAATAGTGGCCGAGGTGCAGGCGGCCGGTCGGCCGCATTCCGCTCAGCACTCGTTTCCGTTTCGCCAACACATTCTCCCACCGGCGCTATGCGCGTGCGCTCGCCTGAAGCAGATCCCGCGCGATCACGGTGCGCTGAATCTCGCTGGTCCCTTCATAAATTGTCAGAACTCGCGCGTCGCGGTAGTAGCGCTCCACATCCGTCTCGCGCGAATAACCGACGCTGCCGTGCACCTGCACGGCTTTGTAGACAATGCGGTTGACCATCTCGCTGGCGTACAGCTTGGCGCGAGACGCCGCGGGCCCCGGCTTGCTCGCACCGGCGTCCCGCATCCACGCCGCGCGCATCATTAGGCCGCGGGCGGCCTCGATCTCCGTCTGCATGTCCGCGAGCATCCACTGAATCGCCTGAAACTCGGCGATTTTCGTGCCGAAGGCGCTGCGTTGCTTCGCGTACCGCACGGCTGCTTCCAGCGCGCCCTGCGCGAGGCCCACAGCCTGCGCCGCGATTCCCACGCGCCCGCCGTCGAGCGCCTCGAGCGCGATCTTAAGGCCCTGCCCTTCTTCGCCGAGCCGGCTTTCCACCGGAACGCGACACTCGTCGAGAACGATTTCCGCCGTGCGCGAAAGATGCAGGCCCATTTTATCTTCATAGCGGCTGACGCGAAAGCCGGGGAAATCTCCTTCGACGAGAAATGCGGTCACGCCGCGTGCGCCCGCCGATGGATCGGTCTTCGCAAACAGCACGTAGACTCCCGCAACGCCGCCGTTCGAGACCCAGCTTTTTGTGCCGGAGATGAAATACTCGTCGCCGCGCCGCTCGGCTCGCGTTTGAATCGCGGCCGCGTCCGATCCCGCCTGTGGTTCTGTCAGGCAGAAAGCCCCGAGAATCTCGCCGCGCGCGAGCCGTGAAAGATATTTCTTCTTCTGCTCTTCGCTTCCGTGCTTCAGAATCGGCATTCCCGCCACGGAATTGGTTACGCTCAGCGCCACAGCCGTCGAGGCGCACACTCGCGCCACTTCCTCGAGCATGATGGCGTAGCTCACTGTGTCGGCGCCCGCGCCTCCCCATTCTTCGGGGATCAGCATTCCGCAGCAGCCCAGCTCGCCGAGGCCGCGAATCTGGGCGTCGGGAAATTTGTGCGCCCGCTCGTATTCGCGCAAAATCGGCCGCACTTCCGCTTCCATATATTGGCGGACGGTGTCGCGGATTAAAATTTGATCGCTAGTGAGAGAGAAATCCATCCTGCAGGCCGAATGATGCTAGCACAACTCGCTCATGATTCGTCGTGTTGCGGGCAACTCGTTCACCTTGAGTTTTATCAAAAGGCCCGCGTTTTTTGGCGGATTCGGCACCCGGAACTGCGAGCGAAATCGCAGGGTGGTCACAGTCCTTGAGGGCACGACGCCTACTACAGTTTCAGCAATTCCCGCAGCCTTTTCGTCTGGGCCCGGCTGACTGGCACTTCACTCTGCTTGCGGTCGTTCATTTTCAAAACATAGCTCGACTTGAACCAGGGCACGACTTCCTTGATCTGATTGATATTCACGAGATAAGAGCGGTGCGCGCGCCAGAACGAGTCGGCCTCGAGCGCGCCGGCCAGCTCTTCAATCGTGCGGTAATTCGAGACGCCTTCGAGGTCGCGGGTGTGAATCGTGATCGTGCCATCTTCGATCGCCGCAAAAACCATCTCTTCCGCGTCCACCAGCATCAGCCGCGACTGCATCTTTACCAGCAATTTCATCGGCTGGGCCGTCTTCGGAGCACCGCCTAGCTTTTCAACAAGCGATTCCAGACGATCGACCGGCGAGGCATTCGACTCCAGCATTTTCTTGGCGCGCTGAATGGCCTTCGAAATTCGCCCTTTGTCGAACGGCTTCAGCACGTAATCCACCGCGCTGACTTCAAATGCCTGCACGGCATAGTTGTCGAACGCCGTCGCGAACACGATCTGCGGCAACCGCACCTTGCCCGCGACGAGCTTTTTCAAGACGCCGAATCCATCCAGCCCCGGCATCTGTACGTCGAGAAAAACGAGGTCTGGGTTGTGCTCTTTGATCAGCGCGACGGCTTCAAGTCCGTTCTTCCCTTGCCCGATAACTCTGATTTCGGGAAAGCCTTTCAAGAGATAATGCAATTCGTCGCGCGCCGGCCGCTCGTCGTCCACGATGATTGTGTTGATGGCCATTCGTGCCGTCAGTATATGCGGCGCCAAAGCACACTGGCAAGCCGCGCCCTTTGCTGCTTGGTCGAGTACAATGTCGTTCATGTCCAACAAGCATACGAAGAGATCCATTGCGAAAATTCTCAGCAGCAAGGTGATGTATCGCGGCCCGGTATTCAGCGTCCGGCGCGATCGCATCATCGAGCCAGGCGGCGTCCGCACCACGCGCGACGTCGTCACCCATGGCGGCTCCGTCGTCGTCATGCCCGTATTCTCGAACGGCGATATTCTTCTGATCCGCCAGTATCGCTATTCGGTGAACGCGCATCTTTGGGAACTCGTCGCCGGACGCAAGGAGCCGAACGAATCGGCGCTTACCGGCGCCAAGCGTGAACTCCGCGAGGAAACCGGCTACCGCGCCCGCCGCTACCGCAAACTCCTCACTCTCTACCCGACTCCCGGTTTCGTCAGCGAACACATGGAAGTCTTCGCCGCCGAAGGCCTGGAGGCCGGTGAAGCCGCGCCGGAAGACGACGAACGCATCACCGCACGCCGCTTTACGCCCAGCGAAATCAAACGCTGGCTCCGCGCCGGCAAGTTCCACGACGCCAAGTCGATCGCGAGCCTGCTCTACTATCTGGACGTATATCGCAAACGCTGATCGGCCGCGTACCGCGTGCATTGCGGCGCCGTCTCTGCATTGCGGCTCCGTCCTTGACTCTCTTATAATCCCCGCATGGAAAATCGCGACGTTGCCCGAATCCTGCGCCAAACCGCCCAACTTCTCGAAATCGATGGCGCCATCATCGGCCGCTATCGCAGCTACGAAAAAGCCGCGGAGCTGATCGACGGTCTTCCGCACCGCATCGAGGAACTCGCCAAGGATACTGAGAAACTCACCGAGCTTCCCGGCATCGGCGAAGGAATGGCCGCGCACATCAATGAAATTCTAAAAACCGGCGACTATACTCTGCGCCAGAAGCTGCTTAAGAAATATCCTGCGACGATTCTCGACCTCCTCACGCTGCAATCTCTCGGCCCGAAGAAGATTGCCGCCATCTGGAAAAAGTTTAAGTGCGGAACGGTCGTGGAAATCGAAAAACTGGCGCGCGACGGCAAGCTTCGTGATTTTCCAGGCTTCGGCGAGAAAAGCGAACAAAATATCTTGAAGGCGGTTGAAGTCTTTAAACGCGCGACGGGGCGCTTTTTGATCAACCTCGCCGACACCACCGCCGAAACGCTTTCGCGCTACATCACACAAGCGGGCGATGCGGTTGAAGCCGTCACGCCCGCCGGCTCTCTCCGCCGCGG
>DASPVY010000323.1:0-3411 GCA_035622115.1 Candidatus Acidiferrales bacterium | reverse complement strand
GGGCGATGAATACGACGCGCTCATTATTTCAGTGCAGAAATTCGGATTTTTCGTGGAGTTGCTGGAAATCTTCGTTGAGGGTCTGGTGGGGATCGACCGCATCGAAGAATTCACAGCCGGGCGTTGCGTGCATCGCGAGCGCGATCACGCGATCGTCTGCGAGCCCGAGCGGCGCGGCAAAGCACAGTCACGGGCGCCACAACAGACGTTTCGGCTCGGCGACCGCGTGCGCGTCCGTGCCGAACGGATTGATCCCTTTCGACAGCGCGTGGAGTTTGCCCTGATTTCCTAGCAGGCATCGCGAATCCAGTTCGAGTATGATGGCGTCGCACTCGGCGCCGCGAAATTCCCGGGAAAATTCGGAGGTGAAGCGTGGCAGTCCGGACATGCCCTTACAGCCTGACCAAAATTCCCGCCGCGACCGTCGTGGTGCACTCTTACGATCTGGTGTGTCCCGGTTGCGGGCGCGCTCTGGAAATTTCAAGAGTGAGTCGCAATCTCGCTGTATTCATCGGCCTAATCGCGGGCGTAGCCGGCGGCTATCTCGGTTACTACGGCGCCCTGGAACATCATCATTCCATTGGATTCGTCCTGCCGATCTCGCACGCCATCATCTTTTATGGGGTGGCCGCGGCGGTTGTGTTGATGCTGACTGCAGACCTAAGTCTCAAGTCCGAGCCCGACGCGCACACCCACTCTTCACGTGACGCGGGAACCGGCGGGCACGGGGCCGGACATCACTGATATTTGCAGCGCTGAGAGAGTTTGATACCGGCAGCACGGGAATCCCGGGTTCTCGAACGCTGCCAGATGTGAACCGGCGATATTTTGGGATATCGAAACTTCCTCGGAGTTGAACCCTCCGTACTATTGCGCGCTTTTTGTGCTGACGCGAAACTCGGAAACATGACGTCGTATCAGGCCCTGCTCGGCAAGCAGGTGGAAGCGCATTACCGCGCGAGCGATCTGCAACTTTCGGCCGCCGGCACTCTTGTGGCGGATTCCGGCCGAACGATTTCCATTGAGGATCAGTACGTCCGGGACGGTTGCCAAAAGAAAACGCGGCTGGAAATTCCCTACGACTTTCTCTTCCGCGTGGTTGAGAAGACGGAGTCTTCCGAACGCGCGGCAACTCTCAATTCTCCCGACTCCGCTGAGTGCCAGCCTTTGGCTCACAAGCGCTCTTAATCTCCACAACAAAATTTACTTAAAGCGTTTACAGGGCGAAGAAGCATGGTTGTGCGCGGATGGGCGCGCAACGGGACAAGACGCGGGCAGGGATGCCCGCGCCACGAAGAACCGCGGTGAAAACCACCGCGGGCCAACCCGAAAGTGGTCCGTCTTAATAAGCGCGGCAGATTAAATCGATGCGGACAACAGAGACATGCGGAATAACGATACGAAACATGACGACGGACCCCACAGAGAGCCAGCCAGAACGACGGACCGCACAGGGGAAATGTAGGGGACGTCGTCATGGATCGCGCACAGATTCGGCGAGGCGGTGAGGACGGCAGCGATGCGAAATGCGGGGAGGGCGTGAGACTGACCGGGGCGAGAAACATGGCAGCGGCGGAGCATGTGGAGCGAGGAAAGGCACAGCGGTGGAAATCATCGCGGACAAGACGCGGGCAGGGATGCCCGCGGCACGAAGAACCGCGGTGAAAACCACCGCGGGCCAACCCGAAAGTGGTCCGTCTTAATAAGCGCGGCAGAACAAATCGATGCGGACAACAGAGACTTGCGAAATAACGAGACGAAATATGACGACGGACCCCACATAAAGAAGGACCCCACAGGAGCGAGGAGCCGCGAAATTGCGTGCCAGCTTCCTCTGTGGGTTACACTTCTTGTTTCCTTTGGAGGCCGGAATGAAGACTGCGGTGGGGCTAATCGGGTTAGGACTGATGGGCAAGCCGATGGGACGCAATTTGTTGAAGGCCGGATTTCCGCTCACGGTCTGGAATCGCACGGCGAGCAAGGCGGACGATCTGGTGCGCGAGGGCGCGCGCTGGGGCGGATCGCCGCGCGAAGTGGCGGCCGCGTCGGACGTGGTGATTACGATTGTCAGCGATCCAGCGGCGCTCGAGAGCGTCCTTTGGGGCACGAACGGCGTCTTTGAAGGATTGCACAAAGGCAGCGTGCTCGTGGAATCGAGCACGGTTTCGCCGGAACTGGAACGGAGGGCAGCGGCGACATGCGCGGAGCGCGGCAGCGAATTTTTGGACGCGCCGGTTACCGGGGGAACGTGGGGCGCGGAATCCGGGGACCTGGTCTTCATGATCGGGGGGAAGCAGGAGACGCTCACGCGCGTCGAGCCTGTTCTTCAAGCCATGGGAAAGAAATTTTTCCTGCTCGGGCCCAATGGCGCGGGGCAGACTGTGAAACTGGCGATGAATCTGATTCTCGCGCTGCAAGTGGAAGCGTTCACCGAAGCGCTCGCGCTGGTGACGGGCGCAGGCCTGCAGGCCGAGAAGCTGGTGGAGGTGCTGCAATCGAGCATGGCGCGATGCGGCGTGCTGGACGTGAAGATCCCGGTGATTCTGAAGGGCGACTTCAAGCCGAGCTTTCCGCTGCGGCTGATGCACAAAGACGTGCGGCTGGCGCTCGAACTCGCCAAGCAGCTGGGCATTTCACTTCCCGCGGGAGCGGCGGCTTACGAAACTTATAGTTCGGTGAAAGCGGCCGCCACGGACGATCCCGATTTTTCGGCGGTGGCGCGCTACTGGCAAAAAGCGCGCACGGCCTAAGCGGACCGATTTCTACGGCTCGGCATTCGCAGGGAAGAAGCCCATGGCGAGATCGCGGGAGGTCCGCAATCCGGCAGGCGCCGCGAGCAGCACCGGGATCGTGTTTACCACCACCGCCGCCGTCGCAAGATCGCCGTGCATTCCGCCGGGAATCGTCAAAGCTAGGTGGGGCTCGCCTTCGAGCTCGATGGTATCGGCGGGATCTTTTGCGCCGACGTACATCTGCAATTCCAAAACGATTTTTTCGTGACCGGACGCGGCGCCTCGAGCGATTTGATGAACGCCGGCAACCTGGCCGCGCGCAACTTCAAGAAACTCCGTTTTCACATTTTCATTCGCGATGACGGGTTCAATCGTTTCGGTGATGTCGTCAACGTCCAGCCCGAGCGCATCGGCGACCATGGCTACGGATTCCGGCAAACCGTGATGCTTGATAAGGCCCTCGGCCACTTGCGCTCGAAATTCCTCGGGCGTCATTCCGGCGCCAATCTTTTTTTGCAGCGGGAGGCGGCGATGCGACGCGTCCACGACTCGCTTGGCTCTGGCCGAAACGACGCGTTGCGCAGCCGCGGCGAGAGTGAGAACCAGCTTGTCCATCACGAAGCCGGGATTCACGCCGGTGCCGACGAGCGCGACTCCTTCTTCTTTCGCCGCCGTGTCG
>DASPVY010000322.1:0-2500 GCA_035622115.1 Candidatus Acidiferrales bacterium | reverse complement strand
GTCGTCGGACGTGAACGATGCGGCCGATCTCGGCGCCGGCACTCCGCTTTATTCCTCACACGGCGAAGTCGACACGGATAACAACTTCCAGATGAATGGCTCGGGCGTGAACGACTTGATGTTCGGCTCCATCGAGCTTCCGATCCCGAATCCCGACTCGATCGAAGAATTCAAGGTGCAGACAGGCGAATACGATGCCTCGTTCGGAAGAAATGCTGGGGCGAATGTGGACGTGGTGACGAAAGGCGGGGGGAATGAATTTCACGGCACCGCGTTTGAGTTTGTCCGCAACGACGATTTCAACGCAAACGACTTTTTCCTGAACGCGGCGGGCAGTCCCCGCGGAGTGCTGAAGCAAAACCAATTTGGAGGCACGCTGGGAGGCCCGGTTATCAAGGACAAGCTTTTCTTCTTCACCTCTTACCAAGGGACGCGGCAGCGAAATGGTCTGGATACGACATGCCTCGGCGCGTATTTCACGCCCACGCAAATTACGGACGATGCATCCAGCCGAACGGCGGCAGCGCTAGGCGCGGCCTTCGCCGGACAGCCCGGCATACTCGGCCCGGGCGTTGCGGTGAATGGGTCCAACATTGCGCCGCAAGCTCTGGCGCTATTGAACACAACGCTTCCGAATGGCGGATATTTGATTCCCGCGCCGCAGAATCCCGATGGCAGTTCGGCGGTCAGCATCCCGTGCCCGTACAGCGAAGATCAGTTCCTGACGAACGCGGACTTCGCGCAATCGGATCGCAGCAAGTGGGCGGTGCGATTTTTCTGGGCCGACGACGAACTCGCAAATAACTTCTCTACGAATGCCGGAACCGGCGGAGGCAACGTTCCCGGATTCCCCACCACGGTGAACTCGCGATTCCGCGATTTCACGATATCGAATACCTTCAGCTTCGAACCGAACCTGGTGAATCAAGTTGTTCTCGGGTACGCGCGTTCAGTGCGCCTGGAAGTGGCACAGCAGCCGGACGTCAGCGTAAACGGAGGAGCTACGGGGCCATTGACTTTGACCAGCCTGGGGGTCATGTCGCCGCCGGCGAATGACAATATCGACCCGTCGGTCGCCGTGCTCGGCGGATTCGCCATCGGCGGAAACGGCCAGGGGTTCGATACATTTCTGAACAACTACAGCGTGGACGACTCGCTGTCGTACGTGCACGGCCGGCATTCTTTGCACTTCGGTGGCGGAATCTCCAGACAGGAAATCAATTTTGAGAATTTTACGTTTCCTGGGCTGATTGTTTTCGCGGACATGGCGGACTTCTTGACCGGCAATCCGTACCTGCTGGCCGATCTGCAGGGATTGCTTGGCCGCTCCTGGAGAGCGACGAACGGAAATCTGTTCGCTCAGGACAACATCCAGGTGACGAAGCATCTCACTTTGTACGCGGGCTTGCGCTACGAGCGCGATGGCGTGATCGGCGACGCGTTGGGACGATCGTCCAATTACAATCAGGCGCTGCTGAACCCGAATCCTCCGGCAGGCGGCACACTTCAGGGAGTGCAGGTGGCCTCCAATTATTCGGGAACATTGCCGACCGGGGTGACGCGCGCGGCGACGTCCGCGGCGATCAACGGCGACGGCCAGAACCGGTATGGCCCGCGACTCGGCTATGCATACAAGCTGCCGTGGAGCGACCGCTTCGTGATTCGCGGCGGTTATGGAATGTACTTCGCTCGCTCGACCGGCCAGCTCTTTCTTCAACTCGTAGCGGTGCCGCCGTTTTCTCAATTTCGAGTGGCGCTTCCGGCCTTCGGCTCGACGTTTGCGGATCCGTTCGCGCCCGCGCCAACATTCCCGAATTTCGCTCCGCTCACGTACTCGCCTTCCACCACTTTCGCGCCTCAGATTTTTTCTCCGTACTACCAGCCGTCCGTGCTGCAGGAATACAGCACGAACTTGCAAACCGAGTTGAGCCACAATCTCGATTTGGAAATCGGATACGATGGAGTTCGAGGAACCAAGCTCGCCGAAGAACGAGCGTTTAATCAGGCGCTCGACGCCACGGTGACGCCGATCCGCGGCCAAACCGTCAACACGCTTGCCAACCTTGCTCTCCGCACGCCCTATGAAGGCTTCGCGAATTCAGCGACGGAGCTTCAAACAGCAGGCAGCCTTTGGTACAACGCGCTCGATGTGAGCCTGCGGAAGCGCTTCAGCCACGGATTGGAATTTTTGGCGGCCTACACGTGGGCGAGGTCGCTTACCGACGCGAGCGGCTATAGCACCGCCTCGGGACAAGGCGCAAATCTAATCGGAAATCAAAACGATCCACGCTCTCGCTGGGGGCCGGACGGGTTCGTGCGGCCGCAAAGGATCGTGCTGAGTTACGTCTACAATATTCCAGGTCCGAAGAATCAGTTCTCTGCTCTTGGTCGAACGGCTGGGGGATGGAGCGTTTCAGGCGTCACCACGATTCAATCGGGCCACCGGCTCAACCTCACGATCGTGGATCCCGACAACGCTTTCGGAATCAACGGAGCGGGG
>DASPVY010000321.1:0-4386 GCA_035622115.1 Candidatus Acidiferrales bacterium | reverse complement strand
CGATCTGCTGATTGCGTTTCGTCACGATCAGACGATCCACCGCTATGAAAACTGGGATGGGGTCCTCGGCTACTGCCGCTATTCGGCGAATCCCGTCGGGCGGCTGGTGCTGTATCTGGCCGGCTATCGAGATTCCGAGCGTCAGGCGCTTTCTGACGCGACCTGCACAGCGCTGCAGCTCGCGAATTTCTGGCAGGACGTCGACCGCGATCTGGTGAAAGGGCGAATCTATATTCCGCTGGATTTGCTCGCCGTGAATGGCCTTAGCGCCGACGATGTGGTCGCGCGCCGTTTTGACGAGCGTTATATGAAAGTGATGAAAGAGCTGATACTTCGGACGCGTGCGCTTTTCGCGCAAGGCGCGCCGCTCGCGCGGAACGTATCGAACGATTTGCGCGTGGATATCGAACTCTTCACTCGCGGGGGCTTGGCCGTTCTCGAAGGCATCGAGCGCGTCGGTTACGACACTCTGCATCATCGCCCGGCAATCGGCCGCGCGACGCAGGTCCGCCTGCTGGGAGGTGCGATTCTGGAGCGCTGCATGTCCTGGCTATGGCCGGGGCCGTCGGATTCCACCGGCGCATCCTCTTCGCCGAATGGTGCGGGCCTCAAGGGGCGCCATGCCTGAACGGTCGCCACTCGTCGAGTCCTACGAATATTGCCGTAATCTCGCGCGGACAGCGGCTCGGAATTTTTATTATGGTTTCCTGCTGCTGCCGGCGCCGAAGCGCGACGCTCTTTGCGCTCTCTATGCCTTTATGCGCGGCGTGGACGACATCTCGGACGAGCCGGGAGACATCGCCGCCAAGCAGCGCGGGCTCGCATCGTTGCGGGCGGAAATGGATCGCGCGCTCGAAGGAGCGGTGAGCGGCTCGCCCGTCTGGCCCGCGTTCCGCGATACGATCGATCGCTACGGAATCCCCAAGCGGTATCTCCACGATTTGATTTCCGGCGCGGAAATGGATTTGACGGTGACCGAGTACGAAACCTTCGGCCGTCTCCGCGAATATTGCTATCGCGTGGCCGGCACGGTCGGCCTCTGCTGCGTTCACGTATTCGGGTTCAGCGATCCCCGTGCGCCGGAGCTGGCCGAACGGCTGGGCATCGCCTTTCAGCTCACGAATATCCTCCGCGACGTTTCGAAAGACTACGAAATGGGCCGCGTCTATCTTCCACAAGAGGATTTGGATCGCTTCGGCTGCAATTCGGCGGAGGAATTTCAACGCGCGTCCGCGAGCACGAATTTTATTGAACTGGCGGAGTTCGAAGCCGCGCGCGCCTGGCAGTTTTATGGCGAAGGCTGGCCGCTGATGGATTGGATTGATAACGATAGCCGGGCGGCGCTATGGGCGCTCGCCCGCATTTATTCCGGCATTCTTGAAAAAATCGAACTGCGCGGGTTCGACGTCTTGGCAATGCCGCCCGCGCATCTCTCGGCGGCGGAGAAGGTCTGGATTTTGGCGCGCGCGCGCCTGGGCTGGCGGGATCCCAATTATGTCGTTCGGATGCGTGAACGTGATCGGCGGCGGACTGGCGGGGCTGTCCGCGGCCGTCGCGCTGGCTGAAACGGGCCTGCGGGTTCGGCTGTTCGACAAGCGGCCGCACCTTGGCGGGCGCGCGACGTCCTATATCCTCCCCGACGGAAGCCACGTGGATAATTGCCAGCACGTCACGCTCGGCTGCTGCACCAATCTCGCGGATTTCTATCGCCGGGTTGGTTCAGAAGGAAAGATCCGATTTTATGACCATCTGTATTTCGCCGATTCGCACGGACATCGCGACACCATTACGCCTTCCGCATTCGCGCCCCCGTTTCATATGGCGTTTTCGTTCCTGCGATTTTCGGCGCTCTCGTGGATCGACAAGGCGGCCATTGGACGCGCGTTGATGGAAATCGCGCGGTCGGGCGGCCATCCGGCGCATTCCGAGAGCGTGTCCATGCTTGATTGGCTGCATCGCCAGCAGCAAACGCCCGCCGCGATCGAGAAATTTTGGCGCGTTGTGCTGGTCAGCGCGCTCGATGAAGAACTGGCGCGCACCGAGGCACGCTACGGCATTGACGTTTTCTGGAAAGCATTTCTCTCGAATCGCGACGGCTTTCGAATTGGTATTCCGACGGTGCCGCTTTCGGAGTTGTATGACGGATGCCGCGCCGCGATCGAGCGGCGGGGCGGGGAAGTCCGCTGCCGCGCCGCGGTGCGCGAGCTGCGGATCGAAGACGGCTGCGTCCGCGCGATTGTTTTCGATGATGGATGGCAAGCGGAAGGCGATGGGTTCGTCCTTGCGGTGCCGCAATCGGCTGTGCTCGAACTGGTGGGACCGGCTCTCGCGGCCGCCGACCCGAGTATTGCGGGCTTGCGCCATTTGCACGATGCGCCGATCACCGGGATTCACCTCTGGTTCGATCGCCGCGTGATGGACGAGCCATTTCTGACGCTCCTCGATCACACGGTGCAATGGATTTTCAATAAGACGCTGCTGTATGCGGCAGCGCCGCGCGCGTCGTCGAACGGCAACGCGGCTGCGAAGGGCAGCGCCGCGGCAAGCGGCCACGCAACTGGCGATGACGACACTGGCCAGTACTTGCAGCTGGTGATCAGCGCTTCCTACGATCTCGTCACTCGCTCGCGCCCGGAAATTGTCGAACTGTGCATGCGCGAATTGCAGGCCGTATTGCCGGCGGTGCGCGATGCCAAGCTCGTCAAGTCGACGGTGATCAAAGAAGTCGCGGCGACGTTTTCGCCGGAGCCGGGCTCCGATCAGTGGCGTCCCGGGCCGCGCTGCAGCATCGAAAATCTTTTTCTCGCCGGCGATTGGACGCGTACGGGCTGGCCCGCCACGATGGAGGGCGCGGTCCGCAGCGGTTATCTCGCCGCTGAAGCAGTCTCCATCTCGGCC
Organism: Candidatus Acidiferrales bacterium; assembly: GCA_035622115.1. GTDB lineage: Bacteria > Acidobacteriota > Terriglobia > Acidiferrales > UBA7541 > Palsa-147. Next base: position 1,488 of record DASPVY010000321.1, on the reverse strand, counting down.
GGCGCGCCGCGAAAATTCCTGCAGCCGGATCTGCCGGCGCAGGGGCTTTGCGCGCGTTGGGCGCGGAACGGCAAGGGGACGGTGTAGGTGCAGTTCGTTGGGAGGTAGGGGCGGTGCGGCCACGTTTCAATCACCAGAGATGCAGTTTGCGAAACACAGGCGAATTGGGCATGAGCGCTTTCCAAATGGGAGTATGATGGGTCATCCCCCCGGAGGATTTCATGGAGCGGAAGTATAAGCAGAAGGGGTACCACGAGCGGGATCGCAACGAGAAAAAGAAAGAGCATCGTCCGGCAGAGCCGCGGCCGCGCCAGGACCAGATGGGCCCGCGCACGCCGCGGATGGTCGGAACCGTGACGCGCGGGCGGTGCGCCAATTGCGGCGCCGTGTTGATGCCTGGATTCGATCCCAACGGCCAGTGCCCGCGCTGCCAGTTCGAATTGCACTCCTGCAAGCAGTGCCGGAATTTCGATACCAGCGCGCAATTCGAATGCACGCAGCCGATTCCCGAGCGCATTGCGAAGAAGGATGCGCGCAACGATTGCACGTTTTTCGAGTTCCGGATGACAGTCGAGAAGGATACTTCGCCGGTGACGTACGCAGCGCCGGCCCCGGCTGCGGCGCCGTCATCCCCGGGAAATTCGAAGGATGCGCGGCAAGCGTTCGAAGACCTCTTCAAGAAGTAAGTTTTCCTCGATAAATTCATCCGAGCTTCAGCATGCTTGCCAGAGGTGTCCCCCGATTCGGTTTTCGGCGGCGGAATTACACAGGAAACAGCGTTGGTTCGCTCGAAGGCTGGTCCGCGATTTTTTCAAGCCGCGGATAATGATGACGAAGATCCTCGGGCACGCGGACTTTGTCGCCAGACAGCAAATGAATCAGCTCAAGCGCGTTGACCACGCCCTTGGCTTCGAAATGATTATTGGTGATGACGAAGGTAGTTTCGGCGTGAGCGGAAGTTCTGCGGATGCGCTCGCTCCATGGGGCAAGTTCCTCTTCAGAATAGAGATAGTTGTATCGCTCGGAGGGCGGGCTCGCCGGATCGTCACTGAACCAGGTGTCGTAGCGGCGGCCGTGCAAGCGTACGTAGCCGACGCGTGAAGTGGCTTTGTCAGTAGGTTTAACGGATTTTCCGATCACCGGCTGATCGATGTTGCAAAATCCCACGCCGCGCTCGCGCAGCCAATCGAAAAACCGCGGGACCATCCAGCTCGAGTGCCGGACTTCGACTACGAGCGGATAGACTGAGAATTCATTCGCCAAGGCATTGAGGCGGCTGAAGTTTTCGTCCGTGTTGTGGAAGGAGAAAGGGAACTGCACAAGAACCGCGCCCAGGCGATCGCCGGCGGCGAGGACGTCAAATCCTTCGCGCACCGCGGCGATATCGGCCGCAGTTGCGCCGGTCTCGTGCGTGAATCGCTGCCAGAGTTTGGCGGTATAAAGAAATCGCGGATTTGCGGCAACGTACTCCAGCCACTGGCGGCAGAG
>DASPVY010000320.1:0-4468 GCA_035622115.1 Candidatus Acidiferrales bacterium | reverse complement strand
GTATATGTGGTGACTGTGAACGCGAAAGGATTCGGCGAAAACAAGACGACCGAAATTGAAGTGCGTGTCACCGAGACGACCACGATTTACATTACGCTGAAGCCGAGCCAGCTTTCTCAGGAAGTGACCGTATCGGCGCAGGTCGTCGATGTCGATACCGAGAACGCCACCACAGGCCAGGACATCACTACTAATACGGTGCGCAGCCTGCCTCTGGCCACACAAAATTTCCAGCAATTGCTGACGCTTTCAACCGGAGCGGAAAGCAGCCTCAACAATGCCGGGCAACTGGGACGCGGCGACGTTCGCATTCAAGTAAACGGCCAGCGCGAAGACAACAACAATTATCTGATTGAGGGAGTGACGGCGACCGATTACAACGTGGCCGAGTTGACCAACACGCCGCTGCCCAGCCCCGACGTGATTCAGGAATTTAAGGTCCAGACCAGCCTTTATGACGCCACGCAGGGCCGCAATGGCGGCGGCAACATCAACGCCATCCTCAAATCCGGCACGAACCAATTTCATTTCGACGCCTACGAATTTTTCCGCAACGATGCGCTTGACGCGAATACGTTTTTCCAAAACGCCGCAGGAGTGAGCCGTGGTGAATTGAAACAGAACATCTTTGGCGGGAGCGGGGGCGGTCCGCTGGGATCCGACGGCAAATTCGGCTACTTTTTCGGCAATTACCAGGGATCGCGGCAACGCAGCGGAATCGACAACGGCACGTTTATCAGCACGACGTTTCCGATTCTTCCCGCCACCCGCGACCAGGCGACGCTCTCCCAGGCCTTTTTCGGCAATACCACCACGCCCATCGATCCCGTCGTTCTCGCTCTGCTCAATTTCCAGAGCAACCAGTTCGGCGGCGCGGGCGGAGGATATCTGATCCCGACGCTTCCCGGAACTCCGGGTTACGTGCTGCAGCCCAATGGCCCCCCGATCGTCAACTCGGCGCCGTTCGTTTACAGCAGCGCGGGAAGATTTTCGGACAACCAGTTCACCACAAACTGGGATCGCAATTTCAACACCGAGAAAGACAAGGTCGCCGTGCGGTTTTTCTTCAGCAATTCCTCCGCCCTCAAGCCGTACGGTGCGGGCGGGTTGACGGCTTCGCTCGGCGGCAGCGTGAACGCCACCGACCTGAACTTTCCTTTCGAGACGCCCATCCATTCACGGTTTCTCAGCGCAACCGAAACGCACGTCGTTTCGCCGGGCTTTGTGAACGAGTTTCGTTTCGGATTCGTGCGCATCAACAACAGCGACCTGAACGTTCCGATCGTGACCGCCAGCGACCTCGGGATCAACCGCCCGACGAGCAATCTCACCGACGACATCTACAAATTCACATTTTTCTCTTCCGGCTACCAGATCGGGCCTACGCCGCAGGCCAACCAGTATCAGGCGCAAAACAACTTTGACCTGGTTGACACCGTGAGCACGATCCGCGGCCCGCATCAGGCGCGGTTCGGCGTCGAAGTGAACCGCGTGCTTCTGAACAAGCTGTTCCCGCAGGTATTCAACGGCCAGGTTTATTTCGCGGACGGACCCTCGCCGCTCGCCTCGCTCAACTCCGCATTTCCCAATGGCCTTACCGATTTCCAAAGCTTCCTGCTCGGCGCGCCGGCCTTCAGCTTCGGCGGCGGCGGCGTTTACAATCACGAATACCGCATCGCCAACTACGGTCTCTTCATTCAAGACGATTACAAAGTCCGGAGCGACCTCACCGTGAACGTCGGGTTGCGCGTCGAAGTGAACGGCGCGTTCCACGATCTGCTCGATCACATTGGCAACGTGGATCCCAACCTGCTCTTGAAAGGCCAGTACCCGTTCATCTATCCGGCCGGAGTCGATCAGTTCGACATTCCGGGATTCACCGGCACAGCCAGCGGCACTACGCTTGCCAACAATTATTCAACCGGCCTCGGTCCTCGCGTCGGGTTCGCGTACGATCTCTTGGGCCGGCACAGCACCACGATTCGCGGCGGCTACGGAATTTATTACGTACGCGAAGATGTGGGAGCGGTGGACCAGCTCTCGTTCCAGTCGCCGCTGCTTCCGATCGCGTTCGCCGGCGGACCTCCAGGGAGTCTTGCAAATTTCTTTGTCATCGGAAATGGGAACCCGAATGGCTTGCCACCGGCTGGCGTCATCGATCCGGCGTTCATTCCGGTCATTTCGCAGTTGACCGGATTCACGAACAATCAGACGTCGCAGGCGCCGATCTACAACAACAATTCCATCAATCTTTTCGGCCTTCAGGTTCCTCAGCACTTCATCGTTCCCAATACCCAGCAGTGGAATTTGACGGCGCAGCGCAGCCTTCCGGGCAAGTGGGTGCTCGAAGTCGGCTATGTCGGCAGCCATTCGATCCACCTGCGCGAAACGCGCGATTCCATTCAGTCGGTTCTCGCGACGCCCGCGGACCCGGTTACCGTGACCGGCGCCGGCGGCCAGCAATTCACGGTCACCACGACGACGGTCGCGAATGGACCGGCGCGCTCGATTTATCAGGGACTGAACGGATACTCAGGCTTCGAGTTGTTCGCGAACGACGCGTACTCGCATTACAACTCGCTGCAAACCACTCTTTCGCGGAATTGGGGCGGAGGATATTTCCAGGCCGCCTACACCTTCGCGCGATCCACCGACTCGACCTCCACCGGCAACACGGCCTTCAATACCGCCTGGGACAATCAGGCCGACATCAACGACTCGCGTGGCCTTTCCGACTTCGACCGCACGCACCGGCTGGTGGCGAGCTACGTCTACACCTTGCCGTTTGCGAAGGGCGCCACGGGGTGGAAGGGCGTCGCTCTGCGCGATTGGGGGGTCAGTGGCGTGGCAATTTTCCAATCCGGCTTGCCGTTTTCGATTATTGATTCGGCGGCGGGCACCGCCTACGACGGCGAGACGACCATCACTGCAGGCGCCAACATTGCTCCGGGCGGCTCGCTTTCGCAGGCCTACACCAGTGGAAGCCTCGCCACAAAGCTCACTCACTACGTCAATTCCGCGGACTTCGTACCAGCTCCCATCATTGGCGACGATGGCATCGCCACCGGCTTCGGAAATCTTGGCCGGAACATCCTGCGCGGGCCCTTCCAGCAAAACTGGGATTTTTCCATCATCAAGTATTTCCATATCACCGAGCGGCAGGATTTGCGGTTCACCACCGATTTCTTTAACATCTGGAACCATCCCGTGTTCGGCAATCCGTCGTTCACCGATATCGAGAACCCCGCGACGTTTGGCGAGATTCAGACGCAGGTGAACAATCCGCGCGTAATGCAATTTTCCTTGAGGTATGCGTTCTAATGGGCCGCAAAAGCTATAAGGGTTATCCGGGCGATCGCGTTCCGCTCCTCGAGCGAAACGAAGTCCCCGCGGAAATCGCCGCGATTTACGACAAGCTGCTCGAAGATCGGGGCGTCGTTCCCAACATGTTCAAAATGCTGGGCCACGATCCGCCGCTGGCCCTCGGAATCGCCGCCTTCTTGAAGCCGCTCTTGAGCGAAGGCGCCTTGCCGGCTTGGTACAAGGAACTGGTCGCCGCGCGCGTAGCCATGCTCAACAACTGCGAATACTGCGTGTCGTCGCACTCCTATCTGGCCAAGCTGCGCGGCGCATCGCCGGCACAGATTGATGCGGTCGAAAATTTCGAGGTGGGGCCGTATACGGAACGCGAGAAGCTCGGTTTCCGCGCTGCCGACCGGCTGCATCGCTCGGCCGACGAGATCGATGACTCGTTCTATAAACAGCTGCAGAAGGAATTTACGCTGCCTCAAATCATCGAACTGCTGGCCACCGCCGCGGCCTTCGAGTTTTTTCCGCGGTTCGTGAGTGCATTGCACATACCGACCACGCCGATACCCGAGGGAAGGTAGCCCGGCCTGGCTCCCCGCGGCGGAATAGCGCCTTTTGCACCACCACCTCCCGCTCAACCGGCCTGCGTCAACCTATTCGAAACCCCGCTCCCGCCTTTCCGACGCCCGGGATTGCCTGCATGGGCCCGTTATCGTAGGCTAGGGCCCGGTTCTGGCGCCCGGGTCAGCCCCGCGGCGCTTTTCACTCAGGACAACTACCCCTGGGCGACACGACACAAATCGCGCCTGCGCCCAAGTCTAATGCCCTGCGCATCTTGGGCTACGGACTGGCTATAATCTCGCTCGTCTGGGTGTTTCGCGATTTCCACCTGCGCCGCACCATCCGCGAATTCTCGAATGTCAGCTGGCGATGGGCTTTCCTCGGTATGCTCTTCGACGTATTGAGCTATTGCGTGCAAGGCCTTCGCTGGAAGCTGTTGCTCACCCCATTCGGCCGTGTGAGGCTGATTCGTTCCACTCGCGCTGTCTTTGCCGGGCTTTTCGCCAACCTGGTATTCCCGTTGCGGCCTGGCGAGCTGCTCCGCAGCGTTTTGCTGTCCGGCTGGGAGTGCATCAAGTTCGGCCGGGTGCTGGGCTCA
>DASPVY010000319.1:0-6196 GCA_035622115.1 Candidatus Acidiferrales bacterium | reverse complement strand
GTCAGCGAATCGATCTTCACCGGCGCTGTCACCGTTCGCGGCGCGTAGATCCGCATCGGGACGTGAAACGAATAGTCGTCCAGAGTTCCGCCGACGAAGTTCGGATCCTCGTGCTGGGTCCGAATTCCGTGGTCGCCGAACATCGCAATTACGGTGTTGTCGAGTTGCCGATGCTTTTCGAGCATGGCCACGATTTCCCCGAACCAGCTGTCTTGCTTCTCCAGAATGCGCCGGTTCCGCGTGACGATGTTCACCGAACCGTCGTCGGGTGCGTCATCGGGCCATGGCAAATGGCCCACTTGAAACGCAAACGTCGCAAAAAATGATTGGCCGCTCGATAGCCAGCGCTCGATGTCGTTTTTTCCATCCACCAAGACTGCGAGATCGCGCGCCACACGTTCCGCCTTCCAATCCGGCGTCAATCCGGCGGGCCAATAGGCTCGAATGTCCGCAGCCGCTGGCCAGACTTCGCGCTGGAATCCAAAAGAATGGAACGTATTGATATCCGGGTCGCCGTGCGGCGGGGCGGGAAAGTAAATCGTGGTCGCATATCCGTGCGCGCCCAGCACGGTCGCGATTCCCGGCAAGATCGAGTCCGGATGCTCCTCGCCGAAACTATGCGTGCCGTCGGGTGGATAGCTTGAAGAGAAAACGGAAAACAGAGCTTGGTTCGTGTACGGATACGTTGTGAAATGCTGCGTCGCGATGATGGATTTCGACGCAAGCCGGTGCATCGTCGGCAAATCTTCAAGGCTGTCATCCGACTTCAGAAACCGCTCAGGTTCGGTCTCGAGCACGAATACGATTAGGTTCGCGCCGCGCATCGATCCGAAATAAAAACCGTCCGGCCGTGACTCCGGCGCATTCACCATTTCTCGATAGCGAGACGACAGAACGTCGATGGATAGGTTTTCAAACTCGCGCGTGTCCACAGCGCCGCTACCCCAGAACGCGCGGATCGAATGCGCCAGAACATTTTCGTGATAGGGCGTCGCAGGCAACAACGGCAACCACGCCACGCCGGCGGCCAACGCCGCCCCGCTGGCATAGGCAATCGCGATATTTCGCAGCAAAGTTTCATTCTGCGGCCGCTGCACAATCGGAGCGATCCCGGCAGCAAGACGTTCGCTTTGATCTTCTCTCGCTGCCCAGATCAGAATCGCTGCCACCATCAGCAGCGCTCCGACGAGAATGTAGAACTCGCGCGTGAAGAGATACGATTTATTCGCGCCCGGGTCGTGAACTCCCCACGTCAACGCGACTCGAATCATCGCGAACGAAACAAAATCCCCGACTTCCTCAAGGGACCTCGCTTGAAGGAATATAATCAGCGATGTTCCCGCGCAGAGCGCGGCCATCGCGATGACGCGCCACCTTCGCGTAAGTAATCGCAACGCGACGAGCAGCGCCAGCGGGACCAGCAGGAATAGCCACAGGATTTCGCTGCGGAAAAATGTCAGGCGCTCTGCGAAATTGAGGCCCGGGTATCCGAGGCCCTCCACCCGGCCGAGATACCTCGCCACCACGCGGAATCCGCGTCCGTTCGCCAGCGTAAGCAGCTTTGTCAGGATGCTAAGTAGGGCAGGGATGAACCACGCGACCACGTATCGCGCCGGAGAAATCCATGACGACGCTCGGTCTGCGGGCAGCTCCGGTGGTGCCGAGCTCACGCCGTGCGCCCTCTCTGCGGTGAGTCGTTCGATCCACGAAGAGCTGTAAGCAGTTCGGCCGTCGATAACGTCGCAGTTCCAAGTTTCGTCACAACAACTCCGGCTGCCGCATTTCCAAGAATCGCGCCTTCGCGCACGCTCGCGCCGGCCGCGACAGCAAGCGCGAGTGTGGCCAGCACGGTGTCGCCCGCCCCAGTCACGTCGTAAACTTCGCGTCCGCGATCGGCGTTTCGCTCGCCGTGTTGTCCGATGGGGCGTTCGCGCCTCGTAGCAGCGATGTTAAAGGCGCGCGGCGCATCTTTTTCGCAGACGCTCATCCCTCGCTCGCCGCGCGTGATGACCACTGCCCGGCAGCCGAAGTGCTGAAGCAGCGCCCCGCCCGCTTCCGCTACCGATTCGTCATCCTCAAGCGAGCGCGTTACCAGAAACCCCGCCTCCGCGCGGTTGCATACAATCACCGTCGCGCCACGATACGTCGGCAGCCGCGACCATTTCGGTTTTACGAATACCGGCACGTGCTTCCGGACGCACTCCGCAAGAATCGGATCGATCAGTCCGCCCGTGACCACTCCCTTGTCGTAGTCCGAAACAATCAGCGCATCGAGTTGCGGAATCGCCTTGAGAATTTTGCGCGCCAGTTTCCATTCCGCCGTGGCATCGAGCGGAAATCGCGATTCGCGATCCACTCGCACCACCTGCTGTTGGCGGGCGATGATTCGCGTTTTCAGCGTCGTCCGCCGCTCGTCATCGCTGATCATTCCTTCCGCCGGTAATTTCAACGCGCGCATTGCGCCGCGCAGCGCGTTTCCGGCTTCGTCGCTGCCAACGACGCCAAATGCTGCCACCCGCGCTCCGAGCGCCGCCAGATTTGCCGCCACATTTCCCGCGCCGCCGAGGCACTCTGTCTGCTTCGTGAATTCAACCACCGGCACGGCGGCTTCGGGCGAGAGTCGCGACGCCGTTCCCCAAACGTAGCGATCAAGCATCCAATCGCCAACCACGCCGATTCGCCGGCCGCGGAATCGGCTCGTCAATCTCGCAACGCGTGCCGGACTAATTTTCGTTTTTGTCTGCGTGGGCATCTCGAGAAGTATCAGTTCGCCGAATCGATCTTGTGAATTGCAGCGCTGGCATCATCGCGCACGCTCAAACTCGGGCTGGGATTGGTTAGAATTGCGTCGCACGCGTCTCGCACCTGCTCATACGTCACAGAAAGAATGCATCGCGGCTCGTCATACGCATAACACCGGTCGCCCTTGCACGGATTGCACTGAAAGTCATTTTGCACCACACGGTGCGGCGCCTGCCAGGGCCGCCAGTGCACCGAACTGCTCGAACCAAAAATGACCACCGAGGGCGTTCCCGCTGCCGCCGCGAGATGCGCCGGTCCGGCATCATTTCCAACGAAAAGTCTCGCTCCGGCGATTAATGCGATCAGCTCACGCAAGTCAAGCGACGCCAGAACGAGCGCGCTCTCGCCAAATTGTCCGCGCGCTTCATTCGCGATCTCAAGTTCATCGGGGCCCAGTGAAACGATTGGCTCTACTCCGTAGGTTTCTCGCAACCATCGCGAGATTGAAACGAATCGTTCGATCGGCCATTGCTTCGTATAAAATCGCGCGCCCGGCTGCAGCACCGCATACATTTGCCCGCTGGAAACGCCTCGCTCCTGCAACTTCTTCGCGACGCTCGCTATCGCGTCCGGCTGTGCAAACAGCTGTGCGCGCGGAATCGGAGCGCGTGGAAGCCCAGTCCAATAAAATTGCGCCATGCGCTGCTCGACCGTATGCACCTGGAGCGTGCCGTAGTATTCGGCGGCATCTGGCGCGAGCACGTTGTAGAGAAAGTCGAATTGCCGCCCCCTCCAGCACACGCGAATGTCGGCGGCCGACGCGGCGGTAAGCAGTGCGCTGCTTGGCCCTCCGTGCTGATTAAAAACGACGGGAAAATGCTTTCGATAAAGCCGCGCGGCCGTCGGCACAAACGATCCCGCAATTAAAATTTCGGCGACCGCGGGATTGCCTTCGAGAACCGGCACCCAGGCTTGCTCTACAAGCACCGAAATTCGCAAATCCCGCCGCCAGGTGTGCAAGGCCGCCAGCGCCGGAGTCAGCAGCACAACGTCGCCGAGCGATCGCAGCCGGATGACGAGGATCTCCGCGTCCGGCGGAAGCCCGGGAAGCAGACTCCCCGGCTCACTCGGATTCAATGCTCGCTTCATTCACCAGCATGACGGGAATGTCATCGCGAATCGGATAGATTCGCCGGCACTTCGAACACCGCAGTCCCTTGGCGTCCTCCGTCAACTTCACGGGTGTCAGGTCCGCGGGGCAAACGAGAATCTCGAGCAATTCTGGAGCGACGGCCATTCGTTTCCCTCGACGGCTGAACTCTAGCAAACGCGGACGACTCGGGGCAACTCGCCCCTCGATCGCTTAGAGCACTTCCGAAATGTGCAGTACGAGCCGGCCGCGCCAGGCCGCACCGGCTTTCAGTTCCGCCGGCCAAACCGCAAGTATCTGCGATCCCTGATACACGCGCTCGAAACCGTCTTCTGAGTCCGATACCGTTTCGATCGGCGCGATCCAGAATTCGCGCGCGTCCTTCGCTGAAATCCCCGCGGACACTTTCTGAAATCCGTCAATCAGCCGCACACTCGAGGCAGGCGCCGCCCCGCTCCAACGCAGGTTGTGTTGCTCGCCATGCGCTTCGATGAAGCGATCAGGCGCGTCGGGTGCCAGAAAATTCAGAACCGTTTCGATGCCGATATTGACCGTCGTGTCCTTCGATGGCGAAAGTTCCAGGTCGCACGCGATCTCGAGATTGTCCTCCGGCGATTTCAGCTCGAACCTCTTGCTCACGTGCCAGCCGCTTTCGTTCTCGTAGCTCAGCGCCAGCGAAGTGGCGTCTACGCTCGTGACGCGGTAGTCGCCGGCCGCGATTCCTCCATCCTCTTCGAGTCGCAATTGCTCGTAATCCGCAATCGTTTTTCCCGGCGCGAAGACCAGCACCCGAAAACAATTGCGATTCCAGCGGTCGTAGCGTAGCAGCCGCTCGAGCCCCGGCTCTTTCGCGCGCACTAAATCGTGAATCGACGCGGCCGATTGCGAGCCGCCGGCCGAAAGATTTTTGAGCTTCGCGTGGTAAGCCTCCACGCGCCGCGCGATCGAGTTAATCACCGCAACGTTGGAAGGCCGGAAATCGATCGCGGCGATTGTGCCGCCATCGGCTGGAGCGGCCAGCACGGCGTATGTCCCCGATGTGAAATATATTTCTTCGCGCCCGTCGCAATCGAAGTCGAGGCGTTTGACGTCCGACCAGACATTTTCGCGGCGCGCGAGCCGGTCGGCAATCGACTCCGCTTCCACCAGCGCTCGCCACGGCTCCGTGCGCAGGTGCGGGGAATACAGGCCGCCGAACACTCCGTGCCAGTAAGCATCGTTGCACTGCGCGCGAAGCAAAAGTGTCTCCGCCTTTTGCCTCTCTTCGCGGAACGACTGGCCTCGCCTTCGGGCGAGCGCCAGCCGCCGGATTTTCGACGACACATGCAGCATCTTCTTGTGCAGCAAATTCGATTCCGGATATTTCACCAGGAAGCTGCGCCACACCCCGCCGTGAAGAAAATTTAGTACGTCAGGCCGCGGCGCAAACTCGCTTTCCAGTGCTTCGAATCGCGTGCGCGCTTTCGTCGGCAGCGCCCACTCCATCATCTCGTTGTAGGAGGCCGTCCCCAACTCAGCGCGGCCCAGCGGAGTGTGCTCGCGCGCCACATCGCCCGGAAGCGCGGTTTCCAGCCACGCGGAATTCGCTTCGAGTGCGGTCCAAAATCGTTCGAGCCAACCGCCGGTGTAACAATGCTCGTAGCTCTTGGGCCACACACCGAATTTTTCGCAGTCGTCGCCCATGGCCACGAATCCGCCGGATTGCTCCGCGCTCACGCTCTTCAGGAAGCTGACCACTTCGGTTGGATCACGATAGGGAATTAGATACCGCAGCGCCTTTAGCCCCGGAATGAGCCTGACGCCCGCGCCCAATTCTTCGGTCATATACGATCCGCGCAATTGCGGCGGCTCAAATCCTTCGCCGAGAAATTGGTTGTCGTCCACCAACGTGTATTCAATCCCGCTCGAAGCCAGCGTCGCTGGGAGATGCGGTTCCCACACCCGCTCCGTCAGCCAGGCGCCGCTGGGCCGCAGGAGGAAGCGTTTTTCCAGGTAATCGCTCATGCGTTCGATTTGTTCGCGGCGGTCTTCCGGAGGGATGGAAACCAGAATCGGTTCGTAAAAACCGCCGCCAACCATTTCCACCTGTTTGCGCTCCACCAGCCGTCGCAACAACACAAAATATTCCGGGTGTGCGCGTTCAATCCATTCGAGCAGGCAGCCTGATAGGTGCAGTCCGATGCGAATTTGCGGGTGTTTTTCGATGAGTTCAACGAATGGCAGATAGGAGTGCGAGTAGGCGAGCTCGATCACGTCGTCAAAATTGCCGACGGGCTGATGCCCGTGAATGAGCAGCACGAGTTT
>DASPVY010000318.1:0-5808 GCA_035622115.1 Candidatus Acidiferrales bacterium | reverse complement strand
GGAAATTGTCGCGCGAGCTCAGCCTGGATCAGATCGGCGAGGCGATGGCTCGCGTCGACATAGGATTCCTGCGCGGCTACCCACGGCGTGAGAAGCGACGCGGGATGCGGACGAGTTTCGGCGGGGGCTTCCGCGGACTCTGGATTCGTGGAGAAAAGATAAGAGTAAGCGCGAGCAGTGCCGATCTGGCCGGTGGACGAAACGTGAAAGCTGACAAGAATCGCAGAGCGCTGAGCGTTGGCGAGAGCGGCGCGATCGTCGAAGGAAGGATCCTCGTCGCCATCGCGAGTGAGGATTGCGTGCAAGCCAAGTTGAAGGAGCTGGGTGCGCGTGGCTCGCGCGATTTCGAGCGTGAGATCTTTTTCAACCGCGCCGGTGGAGCCCCGTGCGCCAGTGTCCGTGCCCCCGTGGGCGGGATCGAGGACGACGACGAACATGGCGCGCGGCGAAACGATTTGTGCTGATGGCGCGGAAGGCGCGGCAGATGGCTGCTGCGGCAATGATTGCCCCGCGGATTGCGAATGCGGGCGAGCAGCGGCGAGAAATATGCAGCAGGAAACGAAAACGAGAGCGAGCGGCGCGGCGATTAACAATTTAAAGCGAGCGAAGGGACCCACGGCTGGAAAGAATAGCAAAATTCGGCGCGAAGCGGCGCGGCTGCAATGGCGGTAGTGGATCTGCCGGGTTGATCGCTCTCGAGTTCATGCGCGCGACGCGGATCCCGCGCCGCGCCCCTCCTTTATTTTGCTTGCAGGATCAGATCGGCGGCTTTTTCGGCAATCATGATGACGGGCGCGTTGGTGTTTCCGCTGGTAATCGTCGGCATGATGGAGGCATCGACGACACGCAGGCCTTGGATGCCGCGGACCGCAAGCCGCGCGTCCACGACGGCCATAGCGTCTGTGCCCATTTTGCAGGTGCCGACGGGATGATACGTCGTCTCGGCAGCATCGCGGACATAGCCGGCAATCTCGCCGCGGGATTTTATGTCCGCGCCAGGAACAACTTCCTTGCCGCAATACGTGCGCAACGGATTGGCCGCGGCAATTCGCCGCGCGAGTTCAATCCCTGCCACCATCACTTCCACTTCCGAATCGCGCGACAGATAATCCGGCTCGATGCGCGGCTGATCCATCGGAAACGTGCCGCGCAGCCGGATTCGGCCCCGGCTTTCGGGTCGCAGTAGCGTGGGGCCAATCGAAAAGCCGTGATCTTTCGGTCGTACGAGGCCGTGATTTAGATAGAAGGCGGCGCCGAAAAGATACTGCAGATTGGGGCGGTCCGCGTCCGGGCGCGTACGAACGAAACCGCCGGATTCGGCGACATTCGAGGTGAGCATGCCGCGGCGAAACAGCATGTAGCCAAGCAGGCTCGAGAACGAAGACGCGGCGATGAGGCTGACAGGCTTGGGGCATTCGTAGGAAACGGGAAGAAAAAGATGGTCCTGCAGATTTTCGCCCACGCCGGGAAGATCGAGATGGACCTCGATGCCGAGCTCTTCCAGATGCTTCGCCGGTCCGATGCCGGAAAGCATCAGCAATTGCGGCGAATTGACCGCGCCGGCGCACAGTAAAACTTCACGATCAGCGTAAACGGCGCTCTCGCGGCCGTCGCGAACATACTCGACGCCGGTGGCGCGATACTTCGCGAGAAGGATTTGCGTAACGTGCGCGTGAGGAAGAATTGTGAGATTGGGATAGGAACGCCGCGGGCGCAAGTAGGCATCGGCGGCGCTCCAGCGGTGGCCGCGCTTTTGGGTCACTTGATAGAAACCGGCGCCATCCTGTTCGCGGCCGTTGAAGTCTTCGTTGCCGCGAAGGCCGGATTCAATGGCGGCGGCGACGAATGCGCGTGAAAGAGGATTGACGGTGCGCAGATCTTCCACGCGCAACGGGCCGCCCACGCCGTGAAATTCGGACGCGCCGCGCTGCTGATCTTCTGCGCGGAGAAAATAAGGTAAGACATCCCGATACGCCCAGCCGGGATTATCGAGCCGCTCCCATTCGTCAAAGTCGCGCGAATTGCCGCGGATATAAATCATCGCGTTGATCGAGCTCGATCCGCCGATCACTTTTCCGCGCGGCCAATACAGGGCGCGGCCGTGTAGATTCGGCTGCGGCTCGGTCGTGTAATTCCAGTCGACCTCGGTTTTAAACATGGTCGAGAACGCGATGGGAACGGGAATTTCGCGGCGATTGTCGGGGCCGCCGGCTTCGAGCAGCAGAACGCTCAGATCGCGCGACTCGGCCAGGCGCGAGGCAAGAACGCAGCCGGCCGAGCCCGCGCCGATGACGACGTAATCGTAGCGGGCCATGGGAGAAAGAAGGATGCCACGCCGGCGACGGATTGAAAAGACTCGAGAAGCCCGAGTGTCTTGCTGCTAACGCGCGGCGCGATTTTGTCTTCTCTTCGAGCCATAGTCGCCGCGCGCGCGCACGCGGGCGTTCGCCCTGCGTATGGCTTCGCGGCCGCGAACGCGGTATTCTTCAAATGGCTCAAAGGCAGCAGCCATGGCGAGCGCGTCGCGGGCCACGCGGCAATTTCAAAACGAAGTCAATCCATGCGAGGAGCACTCGAGTGAATTATTATGGAGCCAAGGATCTAGCCGACAGTTTTCGCACGGTTCGCAAGAACACCATCACCATCGCGCAGGAAATCCCCGAAGAAAAATACAATTTCCGGCCCGCGCCGGATACGCGCACGGTGGGCGAGCTGCTTACGCACCTTGCGCTGGCTTACTCGTTTCAATATCACGCGCACGCGGAAAAGAAGCTGACGACGCTCGACGGTTTCGATTTTCCGGCGTTCGTGCAACGGATCACCGCGCAGGAAAAACAGCCGCGCACGAAGGAACAGATCATCGATCTTCTGCGCACCAGCGGCGATCAGTGGGCCACTTGGGTCGCGGGTCTATCGGACGAATTTCTCGAGGAAAAGGTGCAGATGCGGCCGGGCATGGTCCCGCCCGCAAAAACGCGGTTTGAGATGATCCTCTCGGTGAAAGAGCACGAAATGCATCATCGCGGGCAATTGATGCTGATCGAGCGCATGATTGGGATCACGCCGCACCTGACGCGGCAGATGCAGGAACGCATGGCGGCGCTGACGGCGAAGAGCTAGGCCGATCCAACACAAGGCGCACGCGCCCTTCGAGCCTCAGAGTGATCTGGATGTGAAGGCGCCCGCATTCGAGTTCCATGATTCCGCTGTTCGGTGTGCGCAGGGCACATCGCGAAAGGAGGATTCATGCGATTCGTACGTATCATCGGCGCGATCGTCCTCATACTGCTGTGCGGCACGCCTGAAGGTGCGATTCAGTATCAGAACCCGAATCCAACTCAAAATCCAAGCCAGAATCCGGCTGCCGGGGGCAAAGAGCTGCCGCCTTGCGCTGGCACAGTCGGTCCCGCGGCCGGAACACCGCCGCGAACTCATCTCGGCGACATTCCTACCCCCGATGCGCCGGATTGTAACGGGCCGCAAGCGGGCACGAAGCGCGCGGTGAACATGGCGCAGGTAAAAATGGAATCGATGGAGCTGCAGAAGCTGGTGGATGGCCTGCCGGATGAGCTGACCAAAGTGCAGAATGGCGTCCTGCCGGCGGATTTGGTACTAAATCTCAAGAAGATCGAAAAACTGTCGAAGCACATCCGCAGCGAAATCGATTAGTCGGATTTACTGGGCCGCAATGGCCATCACACGTTCACGGCAAACAAGCTGTACATCAACACGCCAAGCACAATCAGCGTGACAAAGACGTACAGCCAATCGCGTTCCTTCCAAAATCCGACAACCGAAAACGCCACGCGCGCCACCGGCGTGGCAATCAGCAGCAGCAGCCCCAGGAAAATGATCGCGCGGCTATCGGCGTGGATCAGCCCAATGAAGAGGCTCGAGACGTTCAGCGCGGCACGCTGCGCGGAAAAATTGCTGTAGCTGGCCACCACGCGGGCATTGCGGATCACGTAAATAAATCCGCCCACAAACACGACGGCGCCCGCCAGCGCCACGCCCGTCTGCAGCAGCGTACCGACGATCTGCTCCATCTTCGCGTCGGTCCACGCGCCCGATTTCGTTCCGCGGCTCACCTCAGATTTTCCCCGTGAATCCGCCGTAGATCATTTCAATTCCGAGCGCCACGATCACCAGGCTGAAAATTATGCGCAGCACCTTCGGCCTGGCATTGATCAGAACCCGCGTCCCGACGAGCGAGCCGATCAGCACGCCCACGATCACGGGCATGGCCACGCCCGGCACGATGAATCCGCGGCGGAGATAGATTCCCGCGCTGGCTGCCGCCGTCACGCCGATCATGAAATTGCTCGTAGTCGTCGAGACCTTGAACGGCACGCGCATGATCAAATCCATCGCCAGCACTTTCAGCGCGCCCGAGCCGATCCCCAGCAGACCGGAGAGTGTCCCAGCGCCGAACATCATTCCGAAGCCCACGGGGACTCGCCTGACGTGATATTTCTCCGGGCCATCCTTTGTGGGATAGCTCGAGTCCATCCGCAGCCGGGTGGCCAGCGCGTCCGGCTTCTCTTTGCCGGTCGCGGCCGCCGGCCCCCGGACCGACAGCGCGGCCGAGAGAATCAGTACGGCGCCGAAGACGACGCCAATGGTTCCCGTGTGGAGTCGTGTCGCCAGGAAGGCGCCGAGGATGGCTCCCGCCGTTGTGGCCATCTCGAGAAACATCCCGATGCGGATATTGGAATAGCCTTCGCGGACGTAGGCAGCGGCCGCGCCGGAAGACGTGGCGATTACCGAGATGAGCGAAGCGCCGATGGCGTAGCGAATATCCACTTTGAACGCCAGCACCAGCAGCGGGACGATGACCACGCCACCGCCCAGGCCCGTCAGCGCGCCCAGCAGCCCGGCAACTAGCGAACCCAGTCCAACCAGCAGCGTGAACGTCAGAGTGGACATGGCCGATGGGTGAGCATTCTAGCGGGAGAACTCAACGCGAGCCATGCCCATAACCCTGTAACCGCGCCAGCCGTAACGCGGAGGGCATCGCCGCGCTGGCTTCCAGGCGACGGTTTTGAGAAGCCCGCGCCGCCAGGACTGCCCGGCCGCAAATATGGCTGATCCGCGATCGCCTCGAACCAGTATTCACTGCCGCGAAAAATTATTCATCGCCGTGCAGATTTTTCTTGCACTCCGCGTCAACGCTTGTATTCTGCGATTGCAAACTTGCTCCGAAACCCGGGCCTAAGGGAGAGCGAGGGTTGCCGGTGGAGGAAATCGAAATCAATTGAACGCCATCTCTTTGGACGCGCGGCTCGGTTCTCGGGCCGTTTCCACTCCCCAAAAATCCGCAAAGCTGACGCTCTGGCCGCTGGTGGCCGCGACATTCTTCATGGTGTCGGGCGGCACCTACGGGACCGAAGACATCGTCCACGGCGCGGGCTATGGCCGCGGCATTCTGGTCTTGCTGCTGACGCCGCTGCTCTGGAGCCTGCCGACCGCCTACATGATTGGCGAGCTATCGAGCGCGATTCCGGCCGAGGGCGGTTACTACGCGTGGGTGCGGCGCGGGCTCGGAAATTTCTGGGGATTTCAGGAGGCGTGGCTGTCGCTGGTAGCGAGCATTTTCGATATGGCGATTTATCCGACCTTGTTCGTCGCCTATCTCACGCGGATGGTGCCCTGGTTCAGTGTGAACCATCGCGGCCTTTACGTCGGCGTCGCCATCGTCACCGTCTGCGCGCTCATGAACATTGCGGGCATTCGCGTGGTCGCAATTTCCTCGCTCTGGCTTTTCTTTCTTCTGTCCGCGCCGTTTGCGCTGATCGTGATTCTGGCGCC
>DASPVY010000317.1:0-3299 GCA_035622115.1 Candidatus Acidiferrales bacterium | reverse complement strand
TTGGCTTCGAACGTCCGACGGCCTTCTTGGCACTCCGTCCGAAATAATCGGCACTCTTGCGTCCACGGGAATATGCGTCAACACGATGTTGCATCCCACCCAGCCCGCTCGCCTTGCGGTCGCGGCCAAAGGATTTCGTTTTTCAATCGCTGATTTCGGAATTGCGAAGCAGGGAATCAAAATCGCGGTCAGGACGCGCCAGATATCGGGCGCGTAATGGAGAAAGATGAAATGCGGAGCGCGGTCGCAGTTGAGCGCCTCAATCATCTTTGAGTATGCGGAATCCACGACCTTGCATCCGAGCATCCGCGACTGGCTTTTCAACTGGAAACGGTTTCTGCACTTTGCGCAGTCGTAGTCGAACGCGAATGCATTGACGGGTGCGGGCTCTATGTGGGCTGAATCGCAATTCGGGCAATACAAATTTGCGGCGGCCCAAGCCTCGGTGGCCACCCGCGCTTTTTGTGACTTGCTGTGGTACTGCGCCAGATTCTCGGTAGGCAGCGCTGTTTCCACGCGCGCATTAGATCACGCTTGCTTCGCGAGATAAATCTCCGTTTCAGCCTTCACGATGAAGAGCACCTCAATGGTCGCCGCCGGACTTCGTTTGAACTTTCTCCAAGCGTCCTGCACGTCTTCCGCTGCCACGCTGAACACGATTTCGCGCCGAACCGCACCGATGAAATGAAAATTCCGGTCGGTTTGAATCACTCGCGTTGTGACTTGGCTTTCCATCCCCGCGCTTCGCGTCTCGAACGATCGATCCATAGATCCGCTCAAGAGATCAAGATCAATTCGATGAATTGCGACGCGGAGGAACGCCTGTATCAATTCGGAACAGATTCGTATCACCGATAAATCGATGAATAGCGAATCACTCTCCACCGCCATCGTGCGTCTGGACAGCAGTAATCCTGCGATCACAGTCGTCCCACCACCTGCGAATGGGTCGAACACAACATCTCGTTCGTCTGACGCCGCGAGGATGATTCTTTTCAGCAGCGCCACCGGCTTTTGCGTCGGATGTTTCCCGAATCGCTTTTCCTCGCGTCCCGGTGGATAAATGTCCCATACCGACTTCATCTGCTTCCCGCCCGCCATTTCTCTCATCAGCTTGTAATTGAATTTGTGCCGGCTCTTTTTGTTTTTCGCTGCCCAGATAATCGTCTCGGTCGCGTGCGTGAAATACCGGCAGGAAAGATTCGGCGGCGGATTCGGCTTCACCCAGGAAATATCGTTCAGCAGTTTGAATTCGAGCTGCTGCATGGCGAATCCGACGGAATGAATCACGTGGCTCGTCCCGCTCACCCAGATCGTTCCGTTCGGCTTCAGCACGCGCTGGCACGCCGCGAGCCACGCGCGGTTGAACTCATGATTCGCATCCGCGCCGCGCGAGCGATCCCACTCGCCCTTGTTGACGCTGACCATTCGCCCGGCGTGACACGTGATTCCGTTGTTGGAGAGAAAATAGGGCGGGTCGGCGAAAATCAAATCCACGCAGTCCGGCGGCATCGCGGCCAAAATGTCCAGGCAATCGCCCTGGTAAATCTTGACGTCGTGTTTGGGATCGTGGAAGACCGGCGCGGGCAGGCCAGCCGCCGTGTGATTTCCGTTCGATGACGCGTGGGTTCCGGTTGTTTTGGGCAAGATATGCGGGTGCTCGCAAGAAAACAGCGAGCGATCGGATCGTTGATCGAACCTTCCCGCCTGTCAAGTTGCGCAAACTACGGATTCGTCGCGCCGGCTTCCAGCCGGCGTTTTTGACTCTGCTCGTCCGCGTCCTTGCCTTTTCCGGCTGTTTCTCGTGTGAATTCCACATCCTCGCCCACTTTCGGCGCCTTCAAATCTATGCTAGGGTCAAAGTCGCTGATGGAGGCCTGAGCCATGAGCGTGACGCTGGCGCGAACCCGAACCCGGGCAGCCAGCGGCCCTCCAGCAATTTCTAATCGGGACAGCCGAACGATTAGAAATGGGTGCAACTCTCCGCGATTCAATCGCTTAAACTTTTCTAATCGCGACAACTCAACGCACTCTTGGCGAGATCGCGGGGCCGTGCCCTCCTGTCCCGACGGGCACGATTTGAATCCGCCAGACCGCCGCCAGCGTCAAAATTGCAGCCCAGTTTCAGCGCCCAACTAATCGAAGGAGCCGAACGCAGCGTGGCCAAAGCCGTCTACATCGTCAGCGCGGTGCGAACGCCAATCGGAAAATTCGGCGGCGCGCTCGCGGAACTGACTGCGCCCGATCTCGGCGTCATCGCGGTCCGCGCCGCATTGCAGCGCGCCTTCGGCGATCCGCTTCCGCCTGAGCGCACGCCCGGCGCGCCGGCGCCAGCGTCAGCAGCTAGCTCGTCAGCCGCGCCGCCCTGGCGCGTGGACGAAGTCATCATCGGCAACGCGCGTCCCGCCGGCGTCGGTCCAAATCCCGCGCGGCAAATCGCGTGGCGCTCCGGCCTCGGCGATGATGTTCCCGGTTTCACGGTCAACATGGCCTGCGCATCGGGCTTGCGCGCGGTGGCGCTCGGCTGGCAGCAAATCGTCGCGGGGCAATCGGAGATCATCGTCGCGGGCGGCGCGGAATCGATGTCGCGCGTGCCCTATCTTCTCGAAGGCCGCTGGGGATTCAAGATGGGCAACCAGCCGCTCGTAGACGCAATGTATCGCGACGGCTTCTTCTGCCAGATTTCGAAAATGGTGATGGGAGAAACCGCCGAGCTGCTCGCCGGGCAATACAATATTTCGCGCGTCGAGCAGGATGAATTCGCGCTCGAAAGCCAGCGACGCGCGGGCCGCGCGCTTGCCGAATGCCGCTTCTCGGCCGAAATCGTGCCCATCGAGCGCATGGACAAAAAAGGCAACGTCACGCGCATTGAAAAAGACGAGCACGTTCGCGCGGACACGACGCTCGAATCGCTCGCGAAATTGCCGCCCGTTTTCAACCGGATCGGCACAATCACCGCGGGAAATTCGAGCGGAATCACCGATGGCGCCGCGGCCGTCGTTCTCGCGAGTGAAGAGAAGGTTCGCGAGCTTGGCCTCAAGCCGCTCGCGCGCATCGTGGATGTCACTGTCGCCGCTGTCGATCCGCGGGTAATGGGCATCGCGCCCGTTCCGGCCATTCGCAAGCTCACGGCTCGCACTGGAACTCGTCTGAGTGACTATGCGGCCATCGAATTGAATGAAGCGTTTGCGGCGCAAGTGCTCGCCTGCGACCGCGATCTCCACTTTCCCCGCGAGCGCCTCAATCCCAATGGCGGCGCCATCGCCCTCGGCCATCCCATCGGCTGCACCGGCGCGCGC
>DASPVY010000316.1:0-2235 GCA_035622115.1 Candidatus Acidiferrales bacterium | reverse complement strand
GAGAATCGCCTCGAAAATCACAGCGGAAGTATCGCCGCGGAACGGAACCACCCCGGTGGCCATTTCGTAGAGCACAGCGCCGAAAGAAAACAGATCGCTGCGCGCGTCCACTTCCTTGCCGCGCGCCTGCTCGGGAGACATGTAGGCGACCGTGCCCAGCGCGGTTCCGGGGCTGGTGAGATGTTCGGCGGTGACGCCGGCGGCGGTGAGCGCGGCGGTGGCTCCGTTGACGTCAACCGTCGAGCCTCGGGAGCCGGACGGCGCGAGCTTGGCCAGGCCAAAATCGAGAATTTTCGCGTGGCCGCGCACGGTGACGAAAATGTTGGCGGGCTTTACGTCGCGGTGAATGATCCCTTCGGAGTGCGCCGCGTCGAGCGCATCGGCCACTTCGATTCCAATCTCAAGAATGGCATCCAGCGCCAGCGGCGCGCCATTGATGCGATGCTTCAATGTCTGGCCATTGAGCAATTCCATAGCGATGAAGGGCACGCCGCCATCGTCGTCAATATCGTAAATCGTGCAGATATTCGGATGATTCAGCGCCGAGGCCGCCTGCGCTTCGCGGCGGAATCGTTCGAGAGCCTGATGATCCTGGACGAGCGCGTCGGGAAGAAATTTCAGCGCGACGAAGCGATGAAGCTTGGCGTCTTCGGCCTTATAGACGACGCCCATTCCGCCGCCGCCGAGGCGTTCGATCACGCGGTAGTGCGAAATTGTGCGGCCGAGAATCGGCTGTGGATCAGGCATGTGGGGCACATATTAGGCTCGCCGAAGAAGGCAAGTCAATGCAAGCACGCGGCTTTGGCGACAAACACTTCCGCACAAAGCAAGTTCCACTCCGGCAGGACTGACGAGACGAAGTTACTATCGCACGGCCATCATGCTATCGTAGAGTTTCTCCGGGCGACGCGTCGAACCTCCGTGACACCTGTGCCGAAACGAGCGAAAGAAGAAGAGGCGAAGAGTCTCACGATGGCCCAGATTTTCGGCCCGGAGGGCCTGCTCGCAGCGCGACACCCGGCTTACGAATTCCGGCGCTCGCAGCTGGAGATGGCCGAAATCGTTTCGGAGGCATTCGAAAAGCGCCAGCACGCGTTGATCGAAGCCGGAACGGGTACGGGAAAAACGCTGGCCTACGCGATCCCGGCGATCCAGAGCGGGCGGCGCGTGGTGATTTCCACCGCGACCAAATCTCTTCAGGAACAACTCTTCTACAAAGACGTGCCTTTTCTCCAGCGATATTTTGCGCCCGAGCTGAAAGTGGCGCTGATGAAGGGCCGGAACAATTTTCTTTGCCGCCAGAAGGTCCATCTGATGGAGAGTCAGCCGTCGCTAAAAGGAATGGACGAGGTTGACTGGTTTTCGCAAATTCGCGACTGGGAGAAATTGACGCAGACCGGCGACCGCTCCGATTTGACGTTCCTTCCCGATGACGCCGACCTTTGGAACCGGCTCGACGCGCGACGCGACACCTGCACGGGACAAAAATGCCCGGAGTATCAAAATTGTTTTCTCACGGCGATGCACCGGCGGGCGCAGGACGCCGACTTAATCATCGTCAACCATCATCTATTCTTTGCGGACCTGGCAATTCGTCAAGACGATTTCGGCTCGATCCTGCCGGAGTACGCAGCGGTGATACTGGATGAGGCGCACGAGATCGAAGATGTCGCGAGCGATTATTTCGGGCGCTCGGTTTCGAGCCACAAACTGGAAGATCTGGC
This sequence comes from Candidatus Acidiferrales bacterium, assembly GCA_035622115.1. Taxonomy (GTDB): domain Bacteria; phylum Acidobacteriota; class Terriglobia; order Acidiferrales; family UBA7541; genus Palsa-147. The sequence continues at coordinate 511 of DASPVY010000316.1, read as the reverse complement.
GCGGGACGCCGAGCAGACTCTGCGGATGCTACAAGTGGCGGCGCCAACGGCGCGAAAGAGCGTAACGCGATTGCGCGAACGCACCCACGCGTTTTTCGAAGCGTTTCCCGTGCGCGAAGGGCGATATCCCTTCGAGCCGCAGGAGCGCGCGAGTTTTCTCGAACGTCACCGCGAGGTCTACGACGGCTTGACGGAAGGACTGAAGCGGCTCGAAACGGAATTGGCCGCCCTGCCGAAGAAGCCCGATGAGGTGATAAACGTCGCGCGGCGCGCGAACGAAATTCGGCGGGAACTCGAGTTTCTGCTCGAAGGCCAGGAACGCAATTACGTTTACTGGTACGAGCGGCGCGGCAAAGGCGTTTTTCTAGCTGCGACGCCGATTGATGTGAGCGAAATCCTCCGCGAGAAGCTCTTCGATCAATTCGATACGGTGGTTTTGACGTCCGCAACGCTGGCCGTCGCCGAACATTTCGATTTCCTGAAGCAGAGGCTGGGACTGCAAGCGGTGACG
>DASPVY010000315.1:0-2284 GCA_035622115.1 Candidatus Acidiferrales bacterium | reverse complement strand
CACTTTTTTCGGCCGGCCCTGATAGACGTAATCCATTTTCATTTCTTTGGCCCGCTGAGCGGTGGCGGCGGAATTGCGTCCGGTGATCAAACCGGTCTTGATTCCCATGATGTGCGCGAGCGTCAATCCGGCGCCATCGTGCGCGTCAAAAACTTTGAGCTCGCCCAAATCACCGTCCGACATTTTGGCAAACAGACAGACCTTGCCGTCCGTCAGCGTCCCGTCCACGTCCATCAACAGCAGGCGAATCTTTCTTGCGCGGCGCAAGACACTTGCGGGAATCTTTCGCGATCGCTCCGCCAAATCCTTCCCCCCGATTCGAATCGAAGCTCAGAACAACTGCAACGTCCACAGATCGTGGACGTGGACTACGCCTTCGAGCCGGCCGTCGCCGTTCACCACCAGCACCGAAGTAATTTTCTTTTCTTCCATCACGCGCAGCGCGCTGGCGGCCAGTTCGGTGCGCGGGAGCGTAACCGGATTTTTCGTCATGCACTCGGCGGCGGTGAGATCGAGCGCGTCCTTGCGCCGTTGCTGCATGACGCGGCGAAGATCGCCGTCGGTGATAACTCCCAGCAGCTTCCCGCCCGCGTCAACGACGGCCGTAAGCCCGAGACCCTTGCGGCTCATTTCGTAGATTACATCGGGCATTTTCGCCGCGGGCGCGACGCACGGCAGATTCTCGCCCGCATGCATCAGCGATTCGAGCCGCCGCAGGCGCTTTCCGATTTTGCCGCCGGGATGAAGCGCGGCAAATTTCTCTTCGTTGAATCCGCGGCGCTCGAGCAACGAGATTGCGAGCGCATCGCCCATCGCCAGCGCGGCGGCCATTGAGGCCGTCGGAGCCAGATTGAGCGAACACGCTTCTTCCTTCACCGCAATATCCAGCACGATATCGCTGGCGGCCGCGAGAGTGGACCGCGCGTTGGCGCTCATGGTGACGAGACGAATTCCGAGGCGCTTCACGGTTTCGACGATATCGAGAAGCTCCTGGGTTTCGCCGCTGACGGAAATCGCGAGCACGACGTCATCGCCCGCAAGCATGCCCAGGTCGCCATGCGCCGCTTCAGCCGCGTGGAGAAAGAAAGACGGCGTACCGACGCTGGCAAAAGTCGCCGAGATTTTCCGTCCGATGAGTCCAGACTTGCCCATCCCGGTGACGACGACGCGGCCTTTGCACTCGAAAAGCGTATCGACGGCCTTTTCGAAGCGCGCATCGAGCCGTTCGATCAGCCCGGCGACCGCATCCGCTTCGATTCGCAAAACGCGCCTGGCCGTCTCGAGGCTCACTGGCCGCTCGCATTCCACTCGTGAACGAGCGCGGAGATTTGCAGCAATCGCTTCATCAGAGGCCGAAACAAATCGAGGCGCAACGCGTTGCTGCCGTCCGAAAGCGCTTTCGAAGGATCGTCGTGCACTTCGACGAAAATTCCATCCGCGCCCGCGGCAACGCTGGCGCGCGCGAGCGGCTCGATAAATTCGGGCTGCCCGCCGCTCGACTTGCCGTCGCCGCCCGGAAGCTGCACGGAATGGGTGGCGTCAAATACAACCGGATAGCCAAAATTTCGAAGAATCGGAATCGAACGCATATCCACAACGAGATTCTGGTAACCGAACGACGCGCCGCGCTCCGTCAAAATGATTTTCGTGTTTCCTGTGCCGGCCACTTTTTCCGCAGCGTTCCGCATTTCCCAGGGCGAAAGGAACTGGCCTTTTTTTACGTTCACCGCGCGACCCGACTTTCCCGCCGCGACGAGCAAATCCGTCTGGCGACAAAGGAATGCGGGAATCTGGAGGACGTCGCATACTTCCGCGACAGGGGCGACCTGCGAAACATCGTGGACGTCGGTCAAAATCGGCAATTCTGTGCGCTTGCGGATGGCGCTGAGGATGCGCAGACCTTCCTGCAATCCCGGACCGCGAGCCGACGCGACCGATGTGCGGTTGGCCTTGTCGTAGGAAGCTTTGAAAATGAGCGGCAGTTTCAAATCTCCGCAAATTTCCGCCAGCCGCTCGGCGATGGACATGGCGTGGGCTTCGCTTTCGATCACGCACGATCCCGCGATTACAAAGAGCGGCGCGTGGCCGCCAAGCGCGACCTTGCCGACCGAAAATGTGGAGACCGATGCCATGCGAGCCGATGTTACGCGAATCGTCCAAAAAGCCTATGCGGGTTCGATGCGGATTGCAACCGAGCGCCGCCGAAAAGCGTCAATCGGCGGTTTCCGCGGTGCGCACGCGCGCCTCGACGGATGCGGCGTGCCGGTGGCGGCGATGCAGGTAG
>DASPVY010000314.1:0-3378 GCA_035622115.1 Candidatus Acidiferrales bacterium | reverse complement strand
GCCTTGCCTTTCACCGATTGATCTTCGAGCCGCATGGTCTGCTCGACCGCCGCTTGCCGTTGGCGGGCGACGAACTCGGCGCGGTCGCGCACAGTGTCGGCGAGCGGTTTGTCGGGAACCAGGGCATAGACAAACCGGCAGTCCAGAGCCTCGGCGGCGCGTTGGAGGGTGTTGAGCGTGACGCTGCCGCTCACTTCCGACTGCTCAAGCTCCACGATGCGCGGCTGCGACACGCCGAGCCGCGCGGCGAACTGCTTCGTCGTCATGCCGAGCGCGTCGCGAATCGCGCGCAACCAGCCCTTCGGCGGACGCTGAGTCCGTAGCAACGGCCGCAGGGCCGCGAAACGGACGTCGAGATGGCGAATCGCGTCTTTCATGCGATAAGATATAGCATATAATATGTATCCGTTGCAATAAGAAATATCTTATCGAGTATCGCAAACATATAAGATATATCTTATCGCACTAGGCCCTTCACCGATCCACGGTTCATCCCCCTGTCCCTCGTCCTGCGGCTTTCGAACCGCGCGCACGGCGCCGCTTTTCGAATTCATCCGTCCAGTCGTTCCACCACGAAGGCAGGCCAAGGTGAAGTTGCTGCGTTGCATCGCATAAAGTCACTAGGCTGTCGATCGGCCGTGACGCTTCCGCAAAAGCCTTCATGCGTCCCCCCGCATCCCGCCAGCATTGCGGCGGTCCAACACCGGAGAACAGCTCCGTTCCTGTCAGCAGCAGCACCGGGTTTTTCGGCCGGTCGAGTTCTCCGTACTTTCGGCAAGCCCGGACAAAAGGGCTGAGCAGCCGTTTATCACGAGGCGACAATTCCGGCGCAAGCGTCGCAAACACGAGAATGGCGCCCGGATCGGCTGCCGCTATCTGACGCATCCGGCGAACGTCCTTCTCGGTAAATCCGTTGAAGCTCTTGCACTCCCCATACACGGCCTCCGTCTCGCGCTCCCAATAGGTCGCGCTCCGATAAAACATCATGAAATCCGCTTCCAGTTCTTTATCGCCTTGCTTAGCGCGAAAACTGAAAACCGGCGTCGTCGCCGGGTGCTGATACCCTGACAGGAAGCGCACCGTCAGCAGAACAGAATACGCCCCGAACCCCTGCTTTGGCAGCGCGAACGGGCCGAGACTCTTGTAGCTCCACTTGATCTCGTCGCGCGGCTTATGCGTCGGCAACGGAAATTCGCTCAGGCAAATCGGACATTGCACCTCCGCCCTTATCGCTTCGAGCGGATGCCACGACCGCTGACCGCACACGCTGCACTGGACCCGAACCCCCAAGTTGAAAATCTTGGCCCCCGTGCAGTTCTCGACGAGCGTGCCAACATCGATCGGAAACCGCAGCGAATTCGCTATCTTATGCATGTTCTTCAAAAATTCCCGCTCCTCAACGTCATGCGTTACGAACGAAGCGCCTGGCATCTTGGCGATTTCTTTGCTCACGATATTCGTTGCATCGGCGAGCGGAACGAGTTTCCCCGTTCCCGCGGCTCCCTTTAGCCGCGACTCGATCCCTTTGCGGACCTTTTCCTCCTCCGCCGTGTCGCGTCCCGCCGCAAGCGTTTCCAGAAACCGGATGAGGGCCGCATTTTGAAGGATTCCAATTCGCAGCGGCCCGTCCAAATGCCTCATCATCTGGTACGCGATATTACCCGGCGGCGAAAATTCAAAGCCTTTCCATCCGCGCTCCGCAAGCACGGCCGTTACGACCTCCCGAGGCGACGGCTGATTCAGATGAATCGTCGAATCCGCAAACCGCCCGAGAAACGTCAACCCGCCCGGCCCCGTGCGCCAGTCCGTCCCCAGGCCGATCCCATAAAGCCGGCCCACCGTCTTTTCGTATGGAGGCACGACTTCAGCGCCGAATTCGCTGCGGCCATACATCGCAACGCGTATGTCATTGGCGTACCGCGGACCGTGCCCGAGATTCGGCGCCATGAACTTCGGCGCAAGCGCTTTGGTCCGAATGAAACTGGTCTCCTCCGACAACTGGCTCCGCTCCTCGCCCGCGACGATGCTGCTGCATGTCAGCCGACTGCCCCGGCGCGTGAACTCGTCCCACATCGGCGGATACCAGACCTGCACTGTCAAGGATTGCCCGGCGGCCCGCGGAATCGATGCCACAAACCTATCGAAATCCGTTTGCGAAACTGACCGCCCTTTCAGGACCGCGACCTCCGTGATCCCCTGAAGCTTGTCCCCGGGTCGATTATGCTCAATAAAGGCGCGCGCATAGCTTTGCGTGTCCGCCAACCCCGACAACGCGAGCGGAATTGGCAAAACGTGCCAGCCGATAGCCCTTAGATTCCAAAAATCAATGAGGTCGAGCCCATTGCGATGATCCATCAAGAACACGGCGAGCGAGCGCTCCATGATCCGGCGGCGCAATTGCAAATGGTCTGCACAAATCGAGCTTAAGAGCGCGTGCTGCTCGCGAATCACCTGCAAGAAGTTATCGATCGTCACATGCCGTTCCTCAACATCGATCCTCTTCATAAGCTCGCGATAGGTTTCCCGCCTCGCTTCCGCCGGGATGTCGCCCAGCACCATTTTGAGGAGCGTCACGTTCTTCTCTTCATATACCGGCATCAAGAGCTTCATGCCGTCGCGCCGCGTGTACTTGAATTCCTCTTCGGCGAAACTCCCCAGCAGCTCGAAAAACCCGACGCCGAACGTCGGAGCGTCCTCTTTGCTCAAGTCGCCGACGAATTCATCGAACGTATGAATGTGTTGGACGTGAGCCGGAATCACGGATTTATCGACGGTTCCGCACACGATCACGGCGTCGGGATCGAACATCCGGAGATAACCTTTGCAAACTTCACCGGGCGCGAGTCGCCGGGTCGGTAGATCCGACCAGTAACGCGGGAGCCTGCGAAAGATCGGAACAATCGGGTTATGAAGCCCGCCCCACTGGAAAAGGCTGGCCTGTACCACGCGGTCGAGCATTTCGCGCTCCGCCGGATTAACGAGGAAGGCGAATTTTATCGGCCGGAGCGTGAGAGTTACGTCCCCAAAGGCTTTGAGCGGCATAGATCAATCCCGGATCAACGGTGTTCAATCTCGTGAACTCCAGAACGCAGTCGCACTGAGGAACGAGCCAACAAGGCCATCAAGCTCATTGTCGACATTCTCATCGACAACGGCGTTCGCGGCACCGGCTTTTTGCAGCAGAGAGTCTACCTGCTGAATGAGGTGAGCGACAGGGAAACTGAGCGGATGAGGGTAGCCCTACGCCCGATAGCGCGCGAAATCGGCGGTGCCGTCCCGCGCGATGCGCTCGGGCAGATCGGTCTCCCAGGTCAAATATTCGACCATCGCTTCGCTCACGCCGCCTGCCCGCTCGTAGGGCCGAAGCCACAGGTCGAT
>DASPVY010000313.1:0-6628 GCA_035622115.1 Candidatus Acidiferrales bacterium | reverse complement strand
GCCGTGCGACCTCCTCAAAACGCAACTTTATGGCTGCGCAGGTGTTAGATATCATGTGGCTGTCATGGCCAGGTCCGACGTCCAGTTAATGCTGGAGACGAAAGCGGGGGACGATGCGTCCTTCGAGCTTCTCCTTCAGCGTTATCGGACCCCAGTGATTAATTTCCTGTTTCGCATGGTGCGGGATCCCGCGGTCGCCGAGGACTTGGCGCAGGAAGTTTTTATCCGCGTGTATCGCGCCCGTGAAAGTTATGCGCCCAGCGCGAAGTTTACAACCTGGCTGTTCCGCATCGCGTCCAATCTCGCTCTCAATCGCATTCGCGATACGCGCCACCAGCAATTGGAAGTTTCACTCGATGCGCCGGTCGGCGAAGACGATTCGGGGATGGATTTGCCGGCCCGCGAATTGCGCGTCGACCAGATCATGCTGGAACGCGACCGGGCGCGTTTCATTCGACGCGCAGTAGAGGCGCTGCCTGAAAAGCAGCGCGTTGCGGTGTTTCTGCACAAGTACGAAGAGATGGACTACAGCGAAATCGCAAACGTTCTGGGATGCTCGGAAGCAGCTTTAAAGTCGCTGCTCTTCCGGGCCTATGAAGCCCTGAGGGTTCAATTGGCCCCGCTCGTTGGTGGAGCGGTGCCGCCGGCTCCGGCCGTTCCGGCAGGTTCCGGGAGGGGAAGGGCATTATGAAATACGAAGTGAATTGTGAGCGAATTTCATCTGCATTGATTCCGTATCTCGACGGACGTGCGAGCGCCGCCGAACAGCTCGTCGTGGAAGCTCATGCCGCTGTTTGTCCGAATTGTCACGACCGCATCGAGGAATTCCGGCGTCTTTCGGTCGTTCTCAACGAATTGCCGGGCATTGAGCCGTCCGTGGGGTTCAATGCGCGATTGCGCGAAAGAATTGCGGCTGAGCCGCGGCGCGGTTGGTTTGCGTGGCTCATGCCGTCACCGCGACTCGCGTTTGCGCTGGCGATGCTTCTCGTGCTATCCGTGTGGATGGGCAAGGTCAAGCCACCGGAGAATGCGATTGCGACGTCGCAGAGCGAGCAGGATTTTCATGCGATCGAGGATCTTAACGTTCTCGAAAACTACGACGTGTTGAAGGGCTTTGACGCCCTCTCGGAATTGCCCGTTGCGGCTCAGGAGCCGGCGGAAACTCCTCAGGATCAACAGACGAAGGATGGCCAAATCTAGATGATTCGCCGCTCGGCGATGTTCTGCGCGCTCTGCTTCGCAGCGCTTCTCGCGCTTGCGGCGCAGCCTGCGCACGCCCAACGGCGAATCCAGCAGCACCGCGCCGCGAAACCGCCCGCCAACGCACAGAAGAAATCGCAACCCGCTGCCCAGAATCACAAGCCGGCCGCGAATGCTCCTCGCCCCGCTCAGGGCGGCGCAGCCAAGCCGAACGAGGAAAGACAACCGACGCAAACCGCGCGCGGAATGGCGGGGCTGCCGCCGAAATGGGTAGACCAACTTCGCGATCTGTCGCCCGAAGAACAGCAGCGATTCATGCAGAACAATGCGCGCTTCAGGACTTTGGCCCCTGAACGTCAAGCTGAAATCCGCCGGAATCTTCAGCAGTGGAATCAACTCACTCCTGCGCAGCGCGACGACATTCGAGACCGAGCGCAATATTTTGACCAGCTGTCGCCGGAGCAACGTCAGTATTTGAGGAGCAACCTGCTTCCGCGTTGGCAGGCGATGCCCCAGGATCGCCGCCAGCTTCTTATGGGACGATTGCACACGCTTCGCGGTATGCCGCCGGAAGCGCGGCAGGCTCGTCTGAACGATCCCGAGTTCATGCGCGGGCTCAGTCCCGACGAGCAGCAAACGCTCCGCGACTTGAATAATCTTCGTACCCCGCCACCGGCGGCGCAGTAATTTCAAGGTTTTCCCGGCGGCGATCATCAGCACTTCGCCGTTCCACTTCGGTCCGGTCCGGAGTGTCCCGTCGATCCGGCCTCTGTTTTTGTTAACTCTTACGCCACAAAATTGCTAATCCTTGCGCTCGACAACAATGAATAGTCTATCGTCACCGACGCCACACAATTCCTAGCGGTTCTCGCGCGCAATCCACAAGTCCTTTGCATCCTGCGTAAAAAAACTTTTCGTTTCGCGTGGGATTCCTCTTGACAACCAAGCTTGGCTGGCTATTATCAGTGGCCAAAAGTGGGTGTAAGTGGAATTCAGTAGGAGACAGTGGCTAGAACTGGTCGAGATCTTCGCGAATCGAGCAGCCTGAGAAATGCTTCGGGGAAATCATCCCGCTACGGTCGATGCAAAAGGAAGGCTCAAGATACCCGCAGCTTTCCTCGCAGAGCTGCGGGAATTCGGCGAGAAGTTCTACGTGACCAGCGAGAAAGGCGACTGCGCCAAGGTCTATCCCCTTCGCGTGTGGGATGAGATCGAGGCGAGGCTGAAAAGTGTTTCTCGGCACAGCCAGGCCAAGAAGAAATACCTGGATATCACGAATTATTACGGCCAGTTGGTAGAGCTGGATAGTCAGGGACGGTTGCTGATTCCAGCCGTGCTTCGCGATGCGGCGCAAACGATGGGCGAAGTAAACGTATTAGGGAATCAGGACCACTTGACGGTTTGGAACCGAACGCGGTTCCTGGACCAGCTAAAGAACAATCCTTTAACTCCGGAAGACGAAAAGGCTTTGGACGACCTGGGCATTTAGGATTGAGCGTTTTACATACGCCGGTGCTGCTCAGGGAGGTTATGGAGTGGCTGCGGGTCCGGCCCGACGGGATTTACGTCGATGCGACGGCGGGAACGGGTGGCCATCTGTTTGAAATTGCAAGCCGCCTTACAACGGGGCGCGTGATTGGAATCGATCGCGACCCGAACGCGCTGGCAATCGCGCGAGAGCGGCTGAGTCCATTGGGTGACAGGGTGAGTCTGGTGCAGGGGAGCTTTTCGGAAATCGGGGAAGTGATGCTCAATCTGAAACTGCCGCTTGTGGATGGTGTCGTCGCCGATCTGGGCGTATCCACTCTGGAGCTGGATTCGCCCGAAAGAGGATTTTCGTTCCGATGGCCGGCGCCGCTCGATATGAGGATGGATCCCGCGAGCGAACTCACCGCGGAAGAGATTGTGAATCATTGGTCGGAAAAAAATCTGGCCGATCTGCTGTATCAAAAAGCGGATGAAACGGATTCACGCAGAATCGCCAGGGAAATCGTGCGCGCGCGGCCGATCCGCGATACCGCGCACCTGGCAACGGTTGTGGCAGGGGCCCGCAAAGCAAGGGGAAGGCAGAAACTGCATCCCGCGACAAAAACGTTTCTGGCGCTGCGGATAGCGGTGAATCGAGAAGAGGAGGAACTCGAGCAGTTTCTTTCACGGACCCCTGTCACTATTTCTCCGGGAGGCCGCTGGATCATTCTCAGCTATCACTCCCACGAAGATCGCAGGGTCAAGCGCGTTTTTCAGCGGCTCGAGCGCGAGGGCCAGTTTCGAATTCTGACGAAAAAAATCATTGAGCCCGCCCTCGATGAAGTTCGAGCGAACCCGCGCGCGCGGAGCGCGAAAATGCGGGTGGCGGAAAGGATCGGCGCGGCAGCTGCATGATTCCCGCGGGCAACTCATGACGGAATACTTCACGGTCAAACGCATCGACAACTCCCGGCTCGCGCGTCCCTCCGCGCCCCATCGCTTCCGCGAACTTTCCCGCCGCCTGTTTTCCGGCGGAGCGCTCGCGCTTTGCTTGATGTGCTATGCCTGGCAGCACTTCGAGTGCATTCAGCTCCGCTACTCGATCGAGCAATTGCAGTCGCAGAAATCGGACGCAACCGAGCTTAATCAGCAGTTACGGCTCGAAGTTGCTTCGCTCAGCTCGCCGATGAGAATTGACGCAATCGCGCGCCAGCAACTCGGCTTGACGGTGCCGGTGCCGGGTCAAATTGCGCCGGCGCAAGCCAGCAGCGAGGGTGTGGTCGCGCAAGTTCGCGCACAATCGCAGACACCGCGACCTTAGTCGAGATTCCGTGGCCCGCACTGGGCCACTACTTCGCGGTACAAATGCGTGCGGCGCGTTTCAAGTTTGAGAGGCCGGAATTTCTGTAGCCATGGAGCAGCGTTCTCCCCGCGCCCGCTGGGTGGTCATTTTTCTCCTGGCTGTGGTTTGGATGGGCGCGGTTTTCGCCCGCGTTACCTACCTCCAGCTGTTCCGCTATAGCGAATATTTTTCCAAAGCCCAGCGGCAGCAGATGCGCATCCGCGAAACGCGTCCGAAGCGCGGTTCGATCTACGACCGCAACGGGCACGAGCTGGCCGTCAGCCTGCCCATGGATTATTGCTTCGCGGATCGCTCGGAAATTTCCGACTCATCAATGGTAGCGAGTTTGCTTGCGCGTATCGTGAACGAGTCGCCTGACGATATCGAGGCCAAGCTCGACGACCCGCATCCGTTTCCAGTCATCGCGCGAAAGCTCACACCGGAAATCGCCGCCCGCATCGAGTCGCTCAATTTGCGCGGCGTCTACGTCAGCAAGGAGCCCGTACGTGTCTATCCGCAACGCGCGTTGGCCTCGCAGGTCATCGGTTATGTGGACATCGACGAAAACGGCCTGGGCGGAATCGAATACGCGCTCGACAAGCAGATTCGCGGCGACCCCGGCCGGGTCTTGATGACCAAAGACGCCAAGCGGCGCGGCGTCGATCGCATTGAAGCCGCTGCAATTCCCGGCGCCAGCGTCACGCTCACACTTGACGAAGACGTCCAGTACATCGCCGAAAAAGAGCTGGCCGCCGCGATTGACGAGACCCATTCGATTGCGGGCTCGGTCGTCGTCGAGGATCCCAACTCGGGCGAAGTTCTGGCCATCGCCAACTGGCCAACGTTCGACTCCAACACGCCGTCGCAATTTTCCGACGAAGACCGCATGAACCGCGCGGTCGCGTCGGCGTACGAGCCCGGCTCGACGTTCAAGGTCATAACGCTTGCCAGCGCCTTTGAGAACGGCGACGCGAAGCCGAGCGACGTTATCGATTGCCAGATGGGTTCGATTCAGCTCGCCGGACGGGTCATCCACGATTGGCATCCATTCGGCTCGCTCACGGTCGCGCAGATTCTTGCGCACTCGAGTGACGTCGGCTCGATCAAAGTCGCTCTCCGCGTCGGGGCGCCGAATCTTTATCAGACCGCGCGGCACTTCGGCATCGGCCAGCTCACCGGCATCGATCTTCCAGGGGAAAATCGCGGTCTCTTTCGCCGCGTCGAGGATTGGTCCGCAAACTCGATTGGCTCAATCGCCATCGGGCAGGAAGTGAGCGTCACTCCTGTGCAGGTGGCTACGTTCGTTTCGGCCATCGCGAACGGCGGGCTGTTCTATCGCCCCCACACCATCAAGCAAATTGGGGCCGGGCCGCACGCGAATCTTCAGAGCGCGTCGGCAACTGATAACGCTCCTCATCGGGTTGTCGACGCAGGCGTCGCCGCAACGCTGCGCCAATTGATGGAAGGCGTGGTTCTCGAAGGCACGGGTACGCCTGCGCGATTGAACGGCTACTCCGACGCCGGAAAATCCGGCACGGCACAAAAAATCGATCCGGCAACGGGCCGCTACTCGCCGGATAAGTACGTCACATCGTTCGTCGGATTTGCGCCCGTGAATGACCCGGTGATTACCGTAGTCGTGGTCCTGGATTCACCGATCGGTGCGCATCACGGCGGCGAGGTCGCCGGACCGGTCTTTCGTCGGATCGCTGAACAAGTGCTGGCGAAAATGAACGTGCCGCACGATGTTCCGGTCATCCCGTCGGTTCAAGTGGCCGGGCGCCGTGCCGATACTCTTTCGCCGGCGCAACACCATGATAATGCTGACATCGGCGCACCGGGCGCTCGCGGCAAGAAATCGCGGCGGGATGCTTCGAGCGAGAATGTCGCACAGGCCATTGGCGACGAAAATTCCTCAGCCTCGGCCCCGATGGTCCAGCTGGGCGGAGAAGAGGGCGTGATCGTCCCAACCCTTGCCGGAATGAGTGTCCGGGAGGTCACGGAGTCCTGCTCCAAGCTCGGTCTTGCCCCGGTCTTGGTTGGCGATGGAGTTGCTCTCGAACAAACGCCGGAGTCGGGCGCACGCGTCGTGCGCGGAAGCCGCGTTGTCGTCCGCTTCGGCCGCGCCGGAAAAATGGTACCGGCTGCGCAAAGGAATGGCGAATGAAGCATGCGGTGGACGTAGGCGTCTTCGACACCCTCAATTTGAGCGGCGCGAGTCGGAAGTCTAAAATCGCAAGGGAAGCAAGCCGAATGAAACTGTCGGAGTTATTGGAAGGCGTGGATATTCTCGGCGTTTCGGATCCGGGCGACGCGGAAGTCACGGGAATTGCCTATAACAGCCGGAAGGTCGAGCCCGGACATGTCTTTTTCGCCCTGCATGGCGCGAAGGCGGACGGCAACCGCTTCATCGTTGATGCGCTGGAGCGCGGCGCCGTAGCGATCGCCAGCGAGTCGCCTCGCGGAAAGGGCGTCCCCGGCGACGTCGCGCCCGTAAACATCTCGTGGATTCAGCTCCGGCCAGGCTCCGAGCGTCGTGCGCTTGCCGCCGCGAGCGCGAATTTCTTCCATCATCCCGGGAACGCACTGAAACTCGTCGGCATCACCGGTACGAACGGC
>DASPVY010000312.1:0-3509 GCA_035622115.1 Candidatus Acidiferrales bacterium | reverse complement strand
GGCGGCAGATCGGTCATTTTGTCGCGGTCGGCGTCCGTCGGATGGGTGGAATCCCATATGAACCACATCGAAGGATCTTCGGAGCCAAGACGCCAGACGACTGTTCCGCGCACGCCCTCGTGCTCGGCCGCTCGCAGCTCGTTATAAGCAGTGACGCCGTCAAGCATCCAGACCCGGTGCACCACATTGCTTTCGTCCACGTAGGAATAGTGCGGGTTCAGCGCGTCGGGATCGAATGTGATATCGGCATCGGATTCAACTGCGCGCACCACCGCGCCCTGATAACTGAGCGCCGAGCCGACTGGATGCGGCACGCTCTTCGATTTCTCGGGCCAGTCGTAGGCATAATTCGCGATGCCCATCACCAGCTTCTCGCGCGGCACGAGTTCCAGAATCTTGGTCAGATTCGTCAGATACCAATCCTGCGCCGCAATCGGTCCCGGCGGCGAGGTCAGCCAGTGCTGGTCGTAATTCATCAGAATGACGGCGTCACATGCCTGCGCGATCCCCTTGTAGTCGTACGCCCAGTCTGCCGCGGGCAGCGCGACCATGAGTTTCAGATTTTGCTCGTGCAGCGCTTTGGCGAATTCCTGCACGAATTTCTTGAAATCGTTCTGGCTCGCGTCCGGCACCTGCTCGAAGTCCAGCGCAACTCCGAAATCGTGCTGCGCCACTTCGTAGCGGACGATTGCGGCGATCAGCGCCGAGCGTGCGCCGGGGCGCTCGAGCATCTGCGCCATTTCCTGAATGTGCCAGACGACTCCATCGGAATTCTGCAGGAGTGGCATCACCGGCAGCTCGACGCCGCTCGTGTGCATCCAGTCGGCAATTTTGGGATCGATGTCGATGTCAAGTTTCCCGTCGGGCGTGACGGTCTTGAGGCCTTCGGGAATCAGCAAGTCGAGATCGCGGTAGTGTTGCTGAAGCGAGGCAAAACCGCTGGGATCTCCATTTTCGTAGAACGCGGCCCGCAGCGGATCGTAATGATCGGGCTGCTGGCCGAGGCCCGCGATGCGCTTTTTGCGACCGTGGCGCAGCACCACCGCTTTGATGTTTTTCGTGCTGCGTATGCCGCGAAGGAGCGGACGCGTGTCCGGCAGCAAAAGTTCAGGCAAGTCCGGCTTGCGAAGGACGTTGATGACGAAAACGACAGCGATAAACGCGAAGAGCGCGCCCGTAATTTCGAGCACGCGCCGCGTCCGCTTCCAGCGGCGGCGTTCTTCGTCGTAGAAAATGGGCTTGCCATTAGCCATGAAGACATTCCAAGCTAGCCAGCCATCGAAAACGTGTCTTTGACCCCATCATTCAAATCGCGCGCAAATGCGGGCATAGCGCTAGGCGCAGGCCTGGCCCTGCGTTTGTATCTCATCCTGAAATTTCCGATGAACAACGCCAGCGATTCGGCGACGTACATCGACCTCGCGCAGAATTGGCTCCAGCACGGGATCTATGGCGTAGCGATTCAAGGACAGATCGTGCCGGTGGACGTGCGGCCTCCTGGCTATCCGGCATTTCTTGTCGCAGCTAGCGTGACGCTCGGCGGGTCGCACCTGGGAATCCTGCTGGCCCAGGCTGTCGTCGATCTGGCGACCTGCTGCGTCGTGGCGTTGCTCGCGGCGCGAATCGCTTCCGCTGCGAGGAGAAAGCGCGCGGCACTGGCTGGGCTGTGGATCGCGGCTCTCTGCCCCTTCATCGCCAATTATACGACAGGCATCCTCACGGAGGTGCTGGCAACCTTCTTTACGGCGCTCGCCCTGTTGGTGTTGGCCGAAGGGTTCGACGCGGCCGGTTCAGGCGGGTCGCCAGCGGGACAGCCGGGTTGGGCCGGCTGGGTCGGAGATCGCTGGTTTCTGGGCGGCCTGGTCGTGGCCTTGGGGACCCTGGTGCGGCCTGAAACGCCCCTCCTGCTGGCGGCTGCGGGGCTTGCTCTGCTCGCGCGCTGGTGGAGGCCCACAGACTGGCCGAAGCTCGTTCGCGCGGGCGTTTTGATGTTCGTCGGATTGCTTCTGCCGCTCCTGCCGTGGGCGGCAAGAAACTGGCGCGCGGTCGGCGAAGTGCAGTTTCTTGCGCCGCGTTATACGCAATTGCCCGGTGAATTTGTCCCGCGCGGATTCTTCGCCTGGACCAACACGTGGCTATGGAGATTCCGCGACGTCTATCTGGTTCCCTGGAAGCTCGACGACGAGGAAATTTCCCTGGACGACATTCCCGCCTATGCCTTCGATTCGCAGACACAGCGCGATCGCGTGGCCGCGATTCTCGACGAATACAACGATTCACTCACGATTTCGCCGGAAGAAGACGCCCAATTCGCTGATATCGCGCGCGAGCGGACCGCGCTGCACCCGCTAAGGACGTATTTTACGGTTCCGCTGAAGCGAGCGTTCGCGCTGTGGTTCACCCCGCGCATCGAGCTGCTGCCGTTTTCTGGCGATCTCTGGCCGATTCGCTCGGCCTGGCGCGAAGATCCGGTGGATTTCAGCGTGACGCTCGCATTCGGCGCGCTGGCGATTCTTCTCGCCGCGGCGGCGCTGGCGGGCGCGTGGCTCGCGCGCAAATCCCCGGTGGTGCCTTTTCTCGTCGCTTTTTGCATGGTGAGAACGATTTTCTTTCTGCACTACGAAACGCCGGAACCCCGTTACGTCCTGGAGTGTTTTCCCGCCATAATCGCGCTGGCCGCGCAGGTATTTGCCGCGCGCGCGAGCGCGGACGCCGGCGCTGCCGCTGCCGCGCCGGAACTGGCTCGAGAGTCGCGCTAGCTTTCTTCGACCGGTTCAGGATGAATCGTCACACGGAAAATCTGAGGAAATTTTTCCTTGATGCGATCCTCGAGGCCTGCGGTGATGTCGTGAACCGTGGTGATCGGCAGGTTGCCGCGCATCGCGCAGTGGCACGATACGAGAATTTTGTGGTCCACGTTGCGCACGTGAACTTCGTGGCAATTCATGATTTCGCTGTATTCCGATTGCAACGATCCGAAGAACGACTGCACCGAGCGGCCCAGTTCGTGCATTTCTTCGGCGCCGGTAATTTGCGCGCCGAGCGGCTCGATGTGGATATTGATCCGCGCGTTATGGTCGGTCGCTTCGCGGATTTCGTCCTCGAGCTGCGTCGCTCGATGATGAGCTTCCTTGAGGCTCGCGCCTTCATCCACTTCCATATGTAATTCGATAAACAGCCGGCCTTCGAACATGTGCGCGGATAGCTCGTGAACGGGAAAGTCATGGCGCTGCGCAATCGCGCGGATGGTTTCGAAAATATTTTCGCCGGAACGCGCGCGCGGCTCCATGTGCACGACAACATCCGCCGGAACGATCTCGGCGATGCGCCGCTCGACCGCGTCACTCGTCGCGTGAGCCTGTTCCAGACTGTTCGTGCGGGGAACGCTGATCGTCACGTCCACAAAATGACGCTGCCCGGCGCGCCGAACCCGAACGCGTTCCGTGCTCAGAACGCCTTCCAGGCTGCTGACGGCGTGCTCGATTTCTTCCCGCAGGCCGGAAGGTGCG
>DASPVY010000311.1:0-4077 GCA_035622115.1 Candidatus Acidiferrales bacterium | reverse complement strand
AATTAACGGAGGATACTTCGGGTCTATCGAAATTCCCAGCGGTATTCGCGCCAGTTAAATCAAGATCTGCACCAATCAGAACGATGAAAGCCGACGTGTCGAGCTTGCGATCTGGTATGTCTACCCAAAACAGACGATCACCTGCAACTCCGCCCTATACAATCTGGTTGCGAAAGGGACATCGTTATTCGCGCCCGGAGAAAACGAGCCCTATTTTCCGCCAATTCTCATTTGTTCGACGGTTGAAGATATTTGCACGGCATCGAAAACGTTAATTTTGGCCGGAAATCGCGGTTTTTGGGCGCCGAACCGGTCACGGAGAGAAAGTCCGCGACTGCGTGGCGGAGCGGGTGAGATTCGAACCCGTAGGTTTCTTTCGTCGCAGAAATTGTCGATTTCCGGCCAGAAACTGATGATTACCTTCTAAGTCTCTAATCGCGGAGAAAGTCAAGAAGAAATCGAGACCGGAGTCATCGCATCGCGGCTTCGTGTGCGCCGCAGAGAGGATTTCCGTGAGAAAGCCCCGTGACTTTTCGGCCCGGCCCAGTGTCGGGCAGGAACTGGTTCGTTAAATTTACGCCCCTGCTTGGTGAGCCGCATCACCCCGGGATCGAATCTGCGGTTTTTCGTTTGCGAAGAGGACTTGACGGACCAGCCGCCCGGTGCTCCACTTCCAGAGGCGATTGCTTTTGGGGCGGAGCCTTACTACGTCATCGGAGTGATCGCGGGCGAATGGAAGCTTATCTTCCTGTCTCGAACAACCGGGCAAATGCCGACCGCAAGATACTAATGGAGGTGCAATGACCAAATTCTTCGTCAACGGTAAGCCAGTCCAGGTGGACGTGGATCCGTCAACGCCCCTACTGTGGGTCTTGCGGGAAGCGCTCGCGCTCACAGGCACGAAATTCGGCTGCGGTATGGCGCTGTGCGGAGCGTGCACCGTGCACCTCGATGGGCGTGCGATCCGTTCGTGCGTCGCGCCCGTTTCCCGCGCTGAAGGCAAGCACGTCACGACGATCGAAGGCCTCTCGGCGAACTTGACTCACCCGCTGCAGCGCGCGTGGATTGAGCTCGACGTGCCGCAGTGCGGCTATTGTCAGTCCGGGCAGATTATGAGCGCGGCAATTTTGCTCGCCGAGAATAAATCGCCGAGCGATGAAGACATTGACGAAGCGATGGGCGGCAACATTTGTCGCTGCGGCACGTACCCACGAATTCGCAGCGCGATTCACCGCGCAGCGGAACTCGCGCGTGAACAGAGGACGAAATGAGCGCGACAACGATGTTAGGCCGGCGCGAATTCATCAGGACAAGCGCAGCTGTTGGCGGCGGACTGATCGTCGGCATGCACCTGCCTGCGCTCGGCGCAGGTAAGCTCCCCAAGGATGCTGTGCCGCAGCCAGTTGCAATCACGGCATACGTGCGAATTGCTCCTGACGAAAGCGTCACCATCGTCGCGAACCATTCGGAAATGGGACAAGGCGTGTATACCTCGTTGCCGATGCTCATCAACGAAGAGCTCGAAGCGAACTGGACGAATATTCACGTTCTGCCCGCACCGGTCGATCCGGTTTACAACCATCCGGTTTTCGGCATGCAAATGACTGGCGGAAGCACTTCGACCGCGGCTGAATGGGATCACTACCGAAAAATGGGCGCGATCGCTCGCGCGATGCTCGTGCAGGCCGCGGCGCAAGAATGGAGTGTAGATCCAGCGAGCTGCCACGTGGAAAACGGCGTCGTGATTCATGCGGCCAGTTCGCGACGGGTGAGCTACGGCTCGCTGGCAGATGCTGCGGCAAAAATCCCGGCGCCGGCCGATGTGCCGCTCAAGCCTCCGAAGGATTTTGGGATTATCGGCAAGCCCACGCATCGCCTGGATACGCCCTCGAAGGTTAACGGCGCGGCGCAATTCGGGCTCGACGTGAATTTGCCGGGGATGCTGGTCGCCGTCGTGGCTCGCTCGCCATACTTCGGCGGCAAAGTAGCAAATGTCGATTCGGCGGAAGCGCTGAAAATTCATGGAGTAAAGGCGATCGAGCAGATTCCAACGGGCATCGCGGTGATTGCGGATGGATTCTGGCCCGCGAAGCGTGCCCGGGATTTGCTCGCAGTGGAGTGGGATCGAGGACCGAACGGAAATCTTTCGACCGAGGAGATGCTACGCGAATTCTCTGAGACGTCGAAGAAGCCCGGTGACATCGCGATGAAAACCGGAGAACCTGCCGCGGCGCTCGCTTCCGCCACGAAAACGATTACGGCTGAATACGACGTGCCATATTTGGCGCACGCGATGATGGAGCCGCTGAATTGCGTCGTCGATCTGCGCGCCGACAGCTGCGAGATTTGGACCGGCACGCAATTTCAAACGGTCGACCGGATGCGCGCGGCGCAAGTCGCAGGCTTGCCACCGGAAAAAGTGCAAGTTCACACGACGTATCTCGGCGGCGGATTCGGACGGCGGGCAAATCCGGCGTCCGATTTCGTGGTGGAAGCCGTGAACGTGGCGAAAATGGCAAAAGCGCCGGTGAAGGTGATTTGGACGCGCGAAGACGATTTGCGCGGCGGATGGTACCGGCCGATGTGGCACGACCGTTTCGTCGCAGGCGTCGATGCGAGCGGAAATCCCGTCGCGTGGACGCACACAATCGTCGGCCAATCCATCATGCAAGGAACTCTGTTCGAATCCTTCATCAAGAATGGAATCGACAGCACGTCGGTCGAAGGAGCGGCGGACATCCTTTATAACTTCCCGAATCTGCAAGTGGACTTACACACGGCGAAAATCGGCGTGCCCGTGCAATGGTGGCGCTCTGTGGGCCATTCCCACACGGGATTTTCGGTCGAAGCGTTTTTTGATGAAGTCGCGCACGCGGGCGGCAAAGATCCCTACGAATTACGCCGCACGCTGCTTGCGAAGCAGCCGCGCATGCTCGCGGTGCTCGAACTCGCCGCCCAGGAGGCGAATTGGGGATCGAAATTGCCGCTGGGCGTGGGCCGCGGAATTGCGACGCATTTTTCGTTCGAGAGCTACGTCGCACAAGTCGTGGAGGCTTCCGTTGAAAAAGGCGCGGTGCGCGTGCATCGTGTCGTGTGCGCGGTGGACTGCGGCAGAGCGATCAATCCGGACACCGTGAAGGCACAGATGGAAGGGGGAATTATTTTCGGGCTGACCGCCGCGCTGAAAACGGAAATCACGTTCAAAGACGGACGCGTGCAGCAGGGCAACTTCAACGACTATCCGATGCTGCGCATTTTTGAGTCACCGAAAATCGAAGTCTACATCGTTCCGAGCACCAAGAATCCGACTGGCGTCGGCGAGCCTGGCGTGCCGCCCGTAGCGCCCGCTCTTGCGAATGCAATCTTCGACGCTACCGGAAAGCGCATTCGCCGGCTGCCGATTCGCAGAAGCGATTTGGCATGAGCACGCGGAGCAGAATGATGAACACGATGAGATCGAACGAGGGCAAGCGCGAATCGAGTCGCGGCGCGGTTGCAGTCGGCGCCCTCGCGACTGCCGCACTCGGCGTCGCGGTCGCGCTGATCGTAGTGATGCTCACTTCGGCTTCGGGCACTTCATTGGCTGCTCGTTCGCCGAAGCCTGACGCGGATGCTTCCCGCACAGCATTTTTGCAGGTGTATCGCGTACTCGTTTCGCCGCGCTGCCAAAATTGCCATCCGCCGGGCGATGCGCCGTTGCAAGGCGACGACAGTCATGTCCACATTCAGAACGTGAAGCGCGGCCCGGACGGTCATGGTGTTTACGGAATGCGCTGCGACACCTGTCACCAGTCGGCGAATCTTCCGGGCGCGCACATGCCGCCAGGAAACCCGAAGTGGTCGATGCCTCCGCCTCAGCTCAAAATGGTTTTCGTCGGCCGCTCACCGGCCGAACTCTGCAGCCAAATTAAGGATCTGAAGCAAAATGGTGGGCGCTCACTCGATGCACTGTTTCATCACATCGCGGACGACGATCTCGTCGGCTGGGGCTGGAACCCCGGTGATGGACGCACGCTGCCGCCGTTGACACGACCTGAAACCGTCGCGCAATTGAAAATTTGGATTGATGGCGGAGCA